>NZ_ANBC01000266.1 GCF_000341125.1 Nocardiopsis lucentensis DSM 44048
CCCCCGCCACGACCCGGCCGTCGACCTCCGCCGCGATCGCCACCGCCCAGTCGGGGCTCCCGTACAGGTAGTTGACCGTCCCGTCGATCGGGTCGACGATCCACCGCACACCGCTGGTGCCGCTCTCGCCACCGCCCTCCTCGCCCAGGATCGCGTCGTCGGGGCGGGCCTCCAGCAGACGCGTGCGGATGAGCTCCTCAGTGGCCCGGTCCATCTTGGTGACGACGTCGGTGGGGCTGGACTTGGTGTCGAGTACGGTGACGCCCTTCTGTCCCTCGGCGGCGAGCTCTCCCGCCTCGGCCGCCACGCGCACGGCGAGTGCGCGCAGCTCCTCGGGGTCGGGCGGATGGTGGGTGGTACTCACGTGTGGTCCCCCGTTCGTGGGTCGCGTGCGGTGTGGAGCGCGGTCGGGGCGTGCGCGGGCACGCCCCGGGGTAGGGCCGCGGGCCACGTCCTACAGGAGTCCGGGCCTGGTCCACTCCTTGCCGTGGACGTGGTGGTCCAGGAAGGCGAAGATCGTCTCGTACCAGATCCTGGCGTTGCCGGGTTTGAGGATCCAGTGGTTCTCGTCCGGGAAGTAGAGGAACTTGGCGTCCACCTCGTGCAGGAGCAGGTCGCGCCACAGCCGCATGCCCTCCGAGATGGGCACGCGGTAGTCCTTGTCGCCGTGGATGACGAGCATGGGCGTGCGGATGCGGTCGGCGTGCAGGTGCGGTGAGTTCAGCGTGTAGCGCTCGGGTTGGGCGAGCGGGGTCCCGAACTCCCGCTCCCACGCCGCCGGGTGGTCGGTGACGCTGCTGAAGCCGTCCAGTGCCCACAGGGAGGCGTGCGAGACGATGGCCCGGAACCGGTCGGTGTGTCCGGCGATCCAGTTGGCCATGTACCCGCCGAAGGAGCCGCCCATCATGGCGGTGCGGTCGGCGTCGATGTCCTCGCGCCCCTCGGCGGCGTCGGTGATGGCCATGACGTCGGCGTGGGTGCGCGGCCCCCACGCCCCCCAGGCACGGCGCAGCATCCGCTGCCCGTACCCGGTGGA
>NZ_ANBC01000267.1 GCF_000341125.1 Nocardiopsis lucentensis DSM 44048
GCGCGGCGAGCAGCCACGGGTTCCAGCGCCAGGACCATCCGTTGAAGCTCATGTAGGGACCGCCGTGCACCCAGAGCATCAGCGGTGCGGGGGATTCGGCCGAGGCCTCCTCGGGAAGCACGAGCCAAGAGCGGATCCGCTCGCCGTCGTCGGCCGTGGTCTCGATCTCGGTCAGGGTGCCGGGCATGGTCAGCTCGGATCCGGGCGTGCGCAGGGGCTCGGGGGCGCTGTCGGTGGCCGCCGCGTCCAGGCGCACGGGCGCGGGCGGCGCGTCCCAGGCGTCGCGCAGCGCGAACACGTGGCGGCCGTCTGGCGAGGGGTTGAGCGCGCTGTAGGCGCCGTGGTCGCCCGTGAGGCGGGTCAGGGCACCGGTGTCCAGATCGACGCGGAAGACCGGTCTGCGGCCGTTCTGGTCAGCGACGAGGAAGACGGCCCGGGAGTCGGGCGCCCACGCGTAGTCGCGCGGCCAGAGCTCGTGGTCGGGCAGCAGGTCACGACCCTCTCCCGTGGCGAGATCGACCAGCCAGAGGGTGTGGTCGCGGGGTTCGCCGTCGTAGCTGCCCGCCGAGCCGCGAGTGAGGAGGACGTGGCGGGCGGCCGGGGGGG
>NZ_ANBC01000268.1 GCF_000341125.1 Nocardiopsis lucentensis DSM 44048
CCCGTGGTCCGTCGAAATCGTACTCGGGGTCGCTGGCCAGGACACGGCGCTCGCCGGTGGCGGTGTCGACGGCGACGACGTCGGTGCGGTCGGTGCCCCGTCCGGTGGGGACACACCACTCGGTGATCAGGGCCGACCCGTCGGGGGTGAGCTCTCCGGAGGCGTTCAGCAGGGCCATCCCGGCGTCAGGGGTCAGGTCCCGGTGCTCGCCCAGGCCCGACTCGTCGTCGGCGGGCGGTCCGGCGACCAGGTAGCGGGGGTGGTCCGGGCCGATGTCGCTGTCCCAGTAGCGGATGGGCAGGGCCTCGTGGAGGATCGCGGTGACCCCGGCTTCCTCACGGGCCTTGCGCGCCTCCCGGTCGGCCTCGGCGGTCTCGCTGCCGGGGTGGACGTCGGCGGTGAAGGCCACCAGGCCGGAGTCGCGCGCGACGGTGAAGGAGGAGACACCACCGGGGCGGGAGGCGACCTGACGGGCCTCGCCGCCCCCGGTGGGCAGCAGCCACAGCGCGGCGCCCGGGGCGTTGTCGGAGGCGGCGTCGGGGTCGGGGCGGCCGGAGGTGAACAGGACGGACCCGTCGGGGAGGAACCCGGCGGCGCTCTCTCCCTTGGCGGAACGGGTCAGCCGCCGGGGCGCGCTCCCGCCCTCGGACTCGGGGGCGACGTCGATCTCCCACAGGGCGCTGTGGAAGGACGTGCCGTCGGGGGCGAGCCCGCTGACGGGCGCCACGAGGCGGGTGCCGTCCGGGGACAGGCGCAGCCCGTTGACACGGCGGAGACGGACGTATTCCGGTAGTTCATACCAGGAACGAACCAAGGCGAATCCTCCTGAACCGTCGACTTGTGGTCTGGAGCCGACCCTATCGGGCGTCTCCCCGCCGACGGCTGGGGGGGGG
>NZ_ANBC01000269.1 GCF_000341125.1 Nocardiopsis lucentensis DSM 44048
GCGCCCGTTGAGGGCGGTGGAGGGCGACGAAGAGGGAGGTACCGCGCCGCAGGCGTCCGTGGAGGGTGACGGGCGGGCAAGGATCCCTGGCCGCACGGGCGCCCGAACAAGCATGGCCGGGCGGAGGACCGGGGCCCTCCGCCCGCGTCGGATCAGCGCTGCCGGCAGCAGGCCTGACCGCCCTCCACGCACCGCGGCAGACCGCTCATCCGCACCACTTCCCCACGGTCGGTGTACTCGCGGACGAGCTCGGTCACCATGGACACGAAGCGCGGGTGGGTGCCGGGGCTGAGCGCGCGCTCATAGCCGATGCCCAGCTTCTGGGCGGTCTCGCGGGCCTCCACGTCGAGGTCGAACTTGACCTCCATGTGGTCGGAGACGAAGCCGTGCGGGACGACCACGACCGCGGGGACCCCCTCCTTGGCCAGCTCGTCGATGCGGTCGTTGACGTCCGGCTCCAGCCAGGGCTGGCTGGGCGGGCCGCTGCGGCTCTGGTAGACGACCTCGTAGGGGTACTCGCCGTCGAGCCGCTCCGCCACCAGCTGCGCCACCTCGGCGAGCTGGGCCCCGTAGGCCCCCTCGGGCCCGAACCCCTGGTCCGGGCCGCCGCTGGCCTCGGCCATCGCGGTGGGGATGGAGTGCGCGGAGAACAGCAGGCGCGCGCCCGCGCGCTGATCGGCGGGGAGCGCGGCCAGGGCGGCGGCGGTGTGCTCGACCAGCGGCTCGATGAAGCCTGGATGGTCGTAGAAGGGACGGATCAGGTCGATCTCGGGCGCGTCGTCGCCCAGCGCGGCCCGGGCCCGGTCGATGTCCTCGTGGTAGGCGGTCCGGCTGGACCAGTTGCAGTACGCGGAGGTGGGCAGAGCCAGCACCCGGCGCACGCCGTCGTCCCGCATCCTGGCGAGGGTGTCGGTGAGCATCGGCTCCCAGAACCGGTTGCCCCAGTAGATGGGCAGATCCACCCCGTTCGCGGCGAAGTCATCGGTGATCGCGGCGATCAGGTCCCGGCACTGCTGGTTGATCGGGCTCACGCCACCGAACAGGAAGTAGTGCTCTCCCACCTCGGCCAGCCGCTCGCGGGGGATGTTGCGCCCGCGGGTGACGTTCTCCAGGAAGGGGATGACCTCGTCCTCGCCCTCCGGTCCGCCGAAGGAGATCAGCAAAAACGCGTCGTAAGGCCTCATGGGACCTATCAAACCAGCCCTGCGGGCACCCCCTGGACCGCCCCCGCCGCGGCGCCCCGTGTTCTTCGGCTCGCTTCGTCCCGCCCCCCTCTGGCCACATAAGTGACTGGTGGGTAATGTCACGTCGCATGACTGACGTGTTGTGGACCACATGGGCGGGTACTCACCAGGCGCGCCCCCGGCGGACGGCGGCCCCGAACAGCACCGAGGAGGTCGCCGCGGCCGTCTCCTCCGCCGCGGCGGAGGACCTGCGGGTCCGGATGGGCGGGGCCGGCCACTCCTTCACCGACGTGGCCGTCACCGACGGTCTCCTCCTCTCCCCCACTTCTTTGACCGCCGTGCGCTCGGTCGACCCGGCTGCTGGGACGGTCACGGTCGAGGCGGGGCTGCCCCTGTGCGACCTGAACGACGCTCTGGCGGAGCAGGGGGTGGCCCTGTCCAACATGGGCGACATCGCCGTGCAGACCGTGGCGGGAGCCGTGCAGACCGGCACGCACGGGACCGGGCGCGACGCGGGCGGGCTGGCCAGCCAGGTGGTCGGGTTGGAGATGGTCCTGGCCGACGGGTCGGTCGTGGAGTGCTCGGCCGAGCGGGAACCCGACCTGTTCCACGCGGCCCGGGTGGGGCTGGGCGCGTTCGGTGTGGTCACCGCCCTGACCATGGCGGTGCGCCCCGCTTTCCTGCTGCACGCCCGCGAGGAGCCGATGCCGCTGGACGAGGTCCTGGAGCGGCTGGGGGGG
>NZ_ANBC01000270.1 GCF_000341125.1 Nocardiopsis lucentensis DSM 44048
CGGGCAACGATCACTTCGAGTTCTTCTGGTTCCCGCACACGGGCAACACCAACACCAAACGCAACAACATCACTGAGGGCCCGGCCCAGCCGCTGTCGGACTTCAAGGCCTGGCTGGACGACGACTTCCTGTCCAACACGGTCTTCGACCGGGTCAACCGGCTGTGCAGACGCTTCCCCTCCCTCGTTCCGGGGGTGAACCGGATCAGCTCGCGCGCTCTGTCAGCACGTACCTACACGGACGTGTCGCACAAGGTGTTCGCCTCGGTGCGCGACGTGCGCTTCGTGGAGATGGAGTACGCGATCCCGGCCGAACACGTGGTGGACGTGCTGCGCGAGGCGCGGTCGATCGTCGACCGGGGCGACCACCGGGTGAGCTTCCCCGTGGAGGTGCGGTTCGCCCCGGCCGACGAGGTGTGGCTGTCCACCGCCCACGAGCGGGAGACGGCGTACGTGGCGGTGCACATGTACGCGGGGATGCCGTACGAGGCCTACTTCGCCGACCTGGAGGCGGTGTTCACGTCCGTGGGCGGCCGTCCGCACTGGGGCAAGATGCACACCCGTGACCGCTCCTACCTGGAGAAGGTGTACCCGAGGATGAGCGACGCGCTGGCCGTGCGCGACCGGGTGGACCCGCACCGGCGGTTCGGCAACGCCTACCTGGACAGGGTGTTCGGCTAGGGCCTGTTTCCTGGAACGGTCACCCGAGGGGGTTACCGTTCGGGCGCCGGCAGGGTTCTGCGAGACGAGCTGAGCCGCGAGCGGGGAACGAGCGTCAGGCGAAGGCGAGGATGAAGAATCCCTGCCCTTCGGGCGCCCGAACACGGGCCGAAGCGAAACGGAGGACCCCGAAGACACCGCCTAGGGATTCGTGCCCGGGGAGTCGTCGGCGGTGGGCGCCTCCCCGTCCGGCGCGGTCCCCTCCGAGGTGCCACCCTCTCCCTCCGCGGGCGGAGTGGGCTCGGTGGTCTCCCCGCCCGTGCCGGTGTCACCGTTTCCGGTGTCACCGGGGTCGGGTGTGGGGGTGGCGGGGAGCTGACCGTCTCCGGCCCCCTCCTCCGTGCCGGTCTCCCCCGTCCCGTCGGTCCCCTCCGTGGCCCCCGTGTCCTCCGGGCCGCCCGTGGTCCCCTCCGTCCGTCCGTCGGCGTCCTCGGGCACGTCCACGGTGGTCTCGGGGGTCTCGGGCTCCTCCTCCTGCGCGGGTGGCGCCGAGGTTCCGCCGCCGAGGATCGAGGGTGCGGTGGGTTCGTCGTAGCCGTTCATCCACGCGGTCATGGAACGCCCGGTGAACAGCTCGAACGCCAAGATCACCAGCATGACCAGGGTGAACACGACGATGGCCGGGATGAGGACGGCACGCCAGCCGAGCCTTGTCGGTCGCTTCGCCGCCTCGCCCTCCCCGTCCTCGGTCACCGTGGGCAGGGCCATCGTGCGGGTGGGGTCGGTGTCCCCAGGCTCCGCGCCGTCCGTTTCCACGGCCACGCGCGCGATCGCCATCGTCCGAGTGGTGTCGGCCGCGCCCTCGTCCGCGTCGGGGGGCGGTACGGACGCGGCGACGACCGTGACGCCGACCGCCCGCTCCGCCAGGTGCTTGGCCTGCTCACCGCTGCGGGAGAACCAGTGCTGGAGCAACGGGCTGGCGACCGTGCTCAGCACGGCGATCACGGCCGCGCCGATGACCGTGCCGTACACGTTCAGGTAGGAGGCCGCCGTCGCCGCGGTGAGAGTGGCGGCACCGGCCCCGGCGACCTGGGACACGCTCAGATCGATCCGCTTCTTCGCGGGTGCCTCCCCCTCATCGTGTGACTCGTGGTGTCCGGTCCGACCCATCCGGTCGTCCCCCCTTCTCTGGCCGCGCGGGGGCGCGGCGGGAACTCGATGGTGATCGTGAGTCGGGCGGCGGATGTACTCCAGATCCTCAATTCATCACAAACCGCCCATAAGTGAAGAACTTAGACTAAGCGCGCCCAGTGCCCGATAACGCCAGGAGTTAAGAAGGGTCACTGGACGGTGGACATCGGCGTGTCGAGTTGCGTATCGAGCCATCCTGTGCATGGACCAGGTCCGAGATCGGAGTTTTCCACAGCCCTGGGGTGATTCGGCACCCGCGGGATACCATCGCGGCGGAGCCTTGGCGCGGGAGAGAAGACATTCCGCGAGCGACCGCTCCCGGTCGGAGCAGGGTCCGCGTGTCAGGATTGGCACCGGAGACGACCGTGAGGGCCCCGGGCCTCCCCGGGGCGGCTCCCAGCCGCGGCGAGACCGCGGACGGGAGGCGGGCACACAGTTCGGACATGCCAAGCGCGGTACTGGCCGAACCGTTGTCGGCCGACCAGACTTGGAGAACGCGGGGGTTGGCCGCCGAACCTGCCCTCGACGGGACACGAAAGGGAGGGCGATGCACGAGCTTCGCCTCGTGGCCGTGAGCGAGGACGGCACCTACCTGGTGCTCGCCAGCACAGGCCGTGGAACCCGCTTCATGCTGCCCGTCGACGACCGCCTCCGCGCCGCCGTACGCGGCCAGTTCTCCCGGCTCGGCCAGTACGAGATCGAAGTGGAGAATCCGTTGCGCCCCAAGGAAATCCAGGCCCGCATCCGGTCCGGCGAGACCGCGGAGGCCATCTCCGAGATCTCCGGGATCCCCATCGAACGGGTGCGCTGGTTCGAGGGCCCCGTGCTCCAGGAACGCGAGTACATCGCCCAGCAGGCCCAGCGCGCCACCGTGCGCGCCTCGGGCGACGCCACCCCCGGCCCCTCCCTGGAGGAGGTGGTCACCAAGCGGATCGGCGCCCACCAGCTGGAGACCGGTGACGCCTCGTGGGACTCCTGGAGGCGTGAGGACCGGACCTGGCAGATCAAGCTCGTCTTCCTCCACGGGGGCGACGAGCGCGTCGCCCACTGGCTGTACGAGCCCAGACACAACAGCGTCACGCCCGCGGACGAGGAGGCCGCCCGGTTCTCCGAATCCCCCTCCGCCGTCCCTCTGGCCCCGCCGGACGCGACGGTCACGCCGTTCTCTCCCCGACGTCCCGAGGGGGCGGTGGAGCGGCCGCGGCCGGCACCCGAGCCGCCCTCGGAACTCCGAACCGACCCC
>NZ_ANBC01000271.1 GCF_000341125.1 Nocardiopsis lucentensis DSM 44048
GAACCCGACAGCGCGCCCCCGGCGGCCGAACCGCCCGCCCAGCCCCGTCCCGCGCGGCGGCGCCGGGCCACCATCGACCTCTCCGACGCCGGACCCACGCGTCGCGCCGCACCCGAGCCGCCCTCGGCCCCGGCCGCCGCGGGCGGTGCGGGCGACCACACCGCATCCAAGCGCAAGGGGCGCGGCCGTCGTGCCTCGGTCCCGTCGTGGGACGAGATCATGTTCGGCTCCAAGAAGGGCGATTGACCGGACCGCCGTGGTGACGGGCACGCCACCACGGTCCGGTCGACGCGGCCGCGGCGGGGAGTGACCCCGCCGCGGCCGTTTCGTGTCCGGAGCGCTCCATGCCTCCCCGAGGCCGCGTGTCAGCGTTCTGTCAGACCGGATCGGCACACTTGAGACCGAACGGTAGAAACGGAGGCATGATGACTGACGCCATCCGCGCGGAGGGCCTGGTCAAACAGTTCAAGGGCAAACGCGCCCTGGACGGGGTGGACCTGACCGCAAGGACGGGGGCCGTGCTGGGCGTCCTGGGGCCCAACGGATCCGGTAAGACCACGACCGTGCGCATCCTGTCGACACTGCTGCGGCCCGACGGGGGCCACGCCGAGGTCGGGGGCTTCGACGTGGTCAGGCGGCCACACGACGTGCGCCGCCTGATCGGGCTGACCGGACAGTACGCGGCGGTGGACGCCGAACTGACGGGCACCGAGAACCTGATACTCATCGCGCGCCTGCTCGGCTTCGGCCGCGCCGCCGCGCGCGCCCGGTCAGCCGAGCTGCTGGAGCGCTTCGAGCTCACCGACGCCGCCGGACGCCCCGCCAAGACCTACTCCGGCGGCATGCGTCGGCGCCTGGACCTGGCCGCGAGCCTCGTCGGCCGCCCCTCCCTGCTGTACCTGGACGAGCCGACCACCGGCCTGGACCCGCACAGCCGCAACGGCCTGTGGGACGTGGTGCGCGGACTGGTGAACGACGGAGTCACCGTGCTGCTCACCACCCAGTACCTGGAGGAGGCCGACCAGCTCGCCGACGACATCGTCGTACTGGACCACGGCAGGGTGATCAGCCGGGGCACGCCGGAGGAACTCAAGAACCACGCGGGCAAACAGGTCCTGGAGCTGCGCACGGTCGACCCGGAGCAGCTCGACCTGGCCGTCCGGATCGTCGAGGCGGTCACCAGCAGCCCGGTGACCGCCGACGGACTGGGCGCGAGCGTCCCGGTCACGGACGCGGCCGTCCTGCCCGAGGTGGTCCGCCGCCTCGACGAGCAGGAGGTCGCCCTCGCCGAACTGTCACTGCGCAAACCGAGTCTGGATGAGGTCTTCCTCGCGTTGACCGGCCACTCCGCCGAAGACGAGCCCGCGGGCGAGACCGTGGCGAAAGGGGTCTCAGCATGAGCGACGCGACCACCCTCAAGTCCTCCGCCGGGAGGCGTGAGGACGCGGCCGTGCCGGAGGCGCCGCGCGGGATCGACCCGCTGACCACGGTGAGCAACGGCCTCCAGCTGGCCTGGCGCAGCGTCCTGAAGATCAAGACGAACCCCGAGGAGGTCCTCGGGCTCCTGTTCATGCCGATCATGTTCGTGACGCTGTTCGTCTTCGTCTTCGGGCAGGCGATGATGGGCGACTGGCAGACCTACCGGGACTTCCTCATGCCCGGCATCATCGCCCAGTCGGTGGTCTTCGCCACGCTGGGCACCGGGTTCACCCTGTGCCAGGACGTGGAGAAGGGCATCTTCGACCGCTTCCGGTCCCTGCCCATCGCCCGTTCCGCTCCACTGATCGGCGCCATCCTGGGTGACCTGGTCCGGTACACGATCACCGTGGTGATGGTGCTGCTGGTCGGCCTGGCCATCGGGTTCCGCCCCGACGGCGGTGTGGTCGGCGTGGTCGCCGCCGCAGCGCTCATCCTGCTGTTCGCGTTCGCGCTCTGCTGGATGTCGGCGTTCGTCGGCATGATGGTGCGCACCCCGATGGCCGTGCAGAGCTTCGGAATGATCCTCATGTTCCCGCTGACCTTCGGCAGCTCGGCCTTCGTCGACCCGCAGGCCATGCCCAGCTGGATGCGGGTCGTCGCGGAGAACAACCCGATCACGCACGTGGTGAACGCCATGCGAGGTCTGATGATCGGCGGCGACGTCGCCGCCCCGGTGACCTGGACCCTCGTGTGGACCGCGATCTTCATCGGGATCTTCGGTCCGTTGGCCGTGTGGGCCTACCGGCGCCGCACCTGACCCGCGCGACCACCGACGGGCGATGTCGTCTCCGCACCCCCGGAGGCGGCACCGCCCTGGTCGGGCCGGCCGACCGGCTCCGCCTGACCGGACGACGGTACCCCGGTCACAACGTCCATCCGAGGTCCTCGACGTCGTCGGGCACGATCGGGGCCAGCCACTCGCTCACGCGGGCACGGATGTCCACCGTCCGCTCCTCCCCCGCCACGGCGACCAGGCGAGCGAGCTCCGCCCCGCCCAACCCCTCCGTGAGCTCCTCCCTCGCCCGGCGCACCAGCGGGCTCGCCACGTCGGACATCCCGCGCAACGCCCGCGCGTAGCCGAGCAGTGTGGCGGCCCACTCGGGGGCCCGCGCGGTCGCGAACGGGCCCAGGACCTCCAGCACGTCCGCGCAGATCGGATCGAGCCCGCGTACCGCGCGCCACCAGGCCCGCCCCGCGTCCCGCCAGGCGCGGTCGGTGTCCCCCGCCCTCCAGGCGACCGAGGCGGACACCAGCAGCCACTGCGGTTCCACGTAGACCGGCGCGAACCCGCCCAGCCGCGTCACGAGCGGCCCCAGGTCGTCCACCGCCTCCCGAGCGCGCTCCAGGTCACCGGACTCCCGCAGGAGTCGGGCCTCGACCAGGCGCGCGATGACCATGTGGTCGTCCTCACGCGGTGGGCCGTGCTCGGCCGTCGACTCCAGGTCGCGCCGGGCCCCCTCCGTGTCCCCGAGGCCGATGAGGACCTCGGCGCGCTTGATCCGGAGCAGCATCGCGATCGAGACCAGGCCCGACCGGTCCGCCAGTCGGATCCCGTCCGCGAGCAGGACACGGCAGCGGTCCAGGTCGTCGAACCGATGCAGGTCCGACAGCTGGATGAGAGCCTGGAGCTCGCCCCAGCTGTCACCGACGTCGCGGAAGCCCTCCCGTGCGTGGAGCGCGCGCTCCATGGCCCGCTTCGCGTCCCCGAAGACGGCGTCGAGCAGGGCCAGCATCAGCAGTACCATCGCGCGCGTCCAGGGGGCGCGCTGGTCGGCGGCGCGTTCCACGCGCTCGCGCGCGGGCCCGTCGGGGCCCTCGGTCAACGCCTCGTAGACGAGACCGTACAGGAGCGCGGGATGGTCCTCGGGTCGTTCCCCCGCCTCCCGCAACACCTCCCGGACGGCGCGGAAGTTGTCCAGGACCGTCTCTGGGGTGAGTCCCCCCTCGGGGTGCGTGTGGAACAGGCAGCTGGCGTAGGCGATGGCCCGCCCCTCCGGTACCCGGCCGCCGACCAGCGACAGCACCTCCGAGCACCAGCGCCCGAACTGGTGCCAGCCGCCCTCCAGGATCCAGTACCACTGGGTGTACTCAACCAGGTCCAGAGCGAGGTCGACGTCGCCGCACCGCACCGCCCAGCGAACGGCGGCCCCGCAGTTGTCCGACTCGGCGTTCAGTCGAACGACCCACTCCGTCTGGCGGGGCCCCCGCAGCAGCGGGTCGCCCTCACGCCACAGATCACGCACGTAGCACGCGTGCGCGTCGCGGATCAGGTCCTCCTCACCGCTGTCGGTGAGGCGTTCGGCGGCGTAGGCGCGAACGGTCTCCAGCTGGCGGTACCGGGGCGGCGCGTCCTCGCGGACGGGGTTCTCCGCGATCACGAGAGACTTGTCGACCAGCGTGAACAGCACGTCCCACGCGTCGCGGCCCCCGACCGTGCCCTCCTCGCCCGGATCGGCGCAGATCTTCTCGACGGCCTCCAGAGTGGCGCCGCCCGCGAAGATGGACAGGCGACGCAGGAGCCGACGTTCGGGTTCGTCGAGCAGTTCCCAGCTCCAGTCGACGACGGCGCGCAGCGTGCGGTGGCCCGGGCGGGTGGAGCGGCCGCCCCCGGTCAGGAGACGGAAGCGGTCGGAGAGCCGGCGGACGAGCTGGGCCGGGGTCATCGACCTGAGGCGGACCGCGGCCAGTTCGAGGGCCAGGGGCATGCCGTCCAGGTCCCGGACGATACACACGACGTGTCCCACGTTGTCGGGGGTGACCGCGAAGTCGGGGCGCACGGCGCGGGCGCGTTCGGTGAACAGTTCGACCGAGGCGTATCCCGCGGCCCGCTCGGCGGTGGCGCCCTCGGGAGGCAGGGACAGCGGGGGGACGGGGATGAGCCGCTCGCCCTGGACCCCGAGCGGTTCCCGGGACGTGGTGAGCAGCCGCAGCCCTGGGCAGCGGGCGAGAAGGGGTTCGACCACGCGTGCGACCTCGGCGACGAGGTGCTCGCAGTTGTCGAGGACGACCAGGGCCGGGCGGTCGGCGAGGAAGGCGGCGACGCGGTCCTCGGCCGGCCCCGCGGGCGCGCTGGAGCGGGCCTGGACGATGGCGTGTTCGCGCAGGTCCAGGGCGGCGGCCAGCGCGTCGACGATGTCATCACCGGAGCCGATGGGGGCGAGTTCGACGAACCAGCCGCCATACGGGAGCAGCTCGGGTGCGCGGTCGGCCAGGGCCATGACGGCCTCGATGGCCAGCCGGGTCTTGCCCGCCCCTCCGGGGCCGATCAGGGTGACCAGCCGGGATCCGGTCAGCTGCGCCACGGCGGTGTCCACCTCCGCCTCGCGAGGGACGAAACTGGTGAGTGACGTGGGCAGGCGGAGTTGGGGGGCCGGTGTGGCGGCGCGCCGGACGCCGCTGGTGGAGTGGTCGCCACCGTCCTTCCGGCCCTTCCGGCTCGGGGGTCCCTCGACGCTGAACTCCCCGCGCAGCACGCGCAGGTGGACGTCGGCCAGTCGTGGTGAGGGGTCCAGGCCCAGTTCCTCGGCGAGCCGGTCGCGGAACCCGTCGTGGACGTCCAGGGCGTCGGCGGTGCGGCCGGTTCCGGCGAGCGCACGCATGAGGAGTTCGACGGGGCGTTCACGGTGCGGTTCACGGCGGGCCAGGGCCTCGGCCTCGGGCAGGGCGTCGTCGGCCCGGCCCAGTTCGAGCAGGGCGGTCAGATGATCCTCGACGAGCGCACCGTGTGTCTCCGCCAGCCGAAGCGCCGTGTCCTCCGCCACACCCCGTGACGTGAGCTCGGGGAGGGCCGGTCCGCGCCACAGGGCCAGGGCGTCGCCGAATGTGGTGACGGCGGCAGCGTACTCACCCGCGGCGAGCTGGGACCGGCCGCGCTTGGCCAGGGTGTCGAACTCCGCCAGGTCCACCTGTTGGGGGTCGATGGCCAGCCGGTAGCCGGAGGCGTCACCCTGGATCTTCGTTTCCGGCCCCAGGGCCCGACGCAGCCGCGAGACCAGGGCCTGGAGCGCGTTGCCCGCAGATGACGGCGGCCCCTCGGCCCAGATGGCGTCGGTGAGTTGTTCGGTGGGGACCCGTTGGCCGGGTCGGAGCAGGAGCAGCATCAGCAGGGTGCGCAGGCGCGTGCCCCCGATGGTGACAGGCCGTCCGGACGCGTCGTGCACCAGGAGAGGACCGAGGATGGAGAACCGCACGGGTCCATGATCACCCATCCGGTCACCTGGTGCCCGGAATAATCCGTCCGAACAGAACGTCGGGCGGGCACGGGCGAGGATCAGCGACGGATCAGGACGCGGACCGCAGTAGGGTTCGCTCAGGAACGCGCGTCGGCGAACCCCGAGGTGTCCGCGCACGCCCCCGCGGGTGCGGTACGGGGTCGCTTTCGACGCCGTTCCCCCGTACGTCAAGTTGTGCCCCACCGGCACGAAAGCCCAGCAGGAGTTCCATTGTTCCCGGCCCTCCCTTCCTCTTGGATCACCAGCGCGCGCAGCGCGTCCCGCAGGTCCGCGCTCCGGGGCGCGGGTGTGGTCGGAGCGGGCGCCGCCTTGGCCCTGGCCACCGGGTGCGGCGTGCTCTCACCCGGGCAGAACGGCGACATGCCCACCGACATCAGCGTCACGAGTGCGCTGATGCAGCAGGGAGAGCCGCTGCCGGACGCCTACGTGTGCGGCGGTGAGGAGTCGGAGGGTGACGGGGAGGCCGTGTCCCCGCCGGTGCGCTGGTCCGGCCTCCCGAACGGGGTGGGTTCGATCGCGCTCGTCGTGGACGATCCCCAGGCGGCTGAGGTGTTCTGGGTGGTCTTCGACCTGGACCCGCAGCTGGTCGAGTTGCGCCAGAACACCGTTCCGGCCGACGCCAAACAGGCCCTGAACAGTGCGGGGGAGGCACGGTACGGGGCCCCGTGCCCCACCGACGGCGACGTCCACGAGTACCGGTTCACCGTCTATGCCCTGGACGCCCCCTTGGACCTGCCTGACGGCGCCGAGCTGAGCCGGGCGCTGGACGCGATCGCCGACCAGGCGGTCGCGCGGGGGTCGCTGGTGACTACCAGCGAGTAATCGGGGCATCGGTCGGATGACGCGCCCCACAGGCGGTTTCGCTCCCCGTCGGCTCCTGACGCACCGAGTTCGACACGAGGAAGCTCGTATCGCCCTCTGCACACGGAGCACGACAAGGCATACAGTGGGGCCGTGCCCCTCACCCCGTTTCAGATGACCGTTATCCGTCCGCCCGCCGCTCAGCACCCCGAACTGAGACCGCACCGGATCGCCCGCGTCGCGTCAGGCGCGCGGGCCTGGCAGCCCGGACGAACGCGGCCCCGGGCAGCCGCCGTCTCCCCTCGGCCAGCCCTCGCCAGGGCGGTCCACGGTGTGCTCCGGGTGCGGCCGACCTCTCCAAGGTAGTGCGTACAACATGACCGTCACCGTCATCATCATCATCGCCATCATCGTCGTGCTGGCCGTGCTGGTGCTCCTGCTCCTGGGCATGCGCGCGTTGAGCACGGGCTCGTCCGAGGACGCCCGCGGCGACGACCACGAGTACGAGGACCGCGAGGACGCCGAGGCCGAGGACCGGGGTCGAGGCCGCGGGGGCGAGGCGCCCCGTCGGTCCCGGCGCGCGCGGACCGACGGGGACGGCGGATCCGGACGTCGTCCGCGGAGCGGGCGGCGGCGCGGTGTGGCCTGGGACGACGACTCCGACCTGGCCGACAACGGATTCTGGTCGAGTCTGGACGGTGAGGGCCGGGACGAGCGTCTCGACGACGAGACGCCGGATCCCCGTGCGGCGAAGGCCGAGGCCTACGACGATGTCGACGCCTACGGGGACGGCTACGACGACGGTTACGAGGACGGATACGACGACTACGACGAGGGGTACGAGGACGAGCGCGGCCCCGCTCCGGAGCCGGTGCGAGGCGCCGGGGGGAGCGGCGCGGACGCGGCGGCGCACCCGTCGGACGTGACCGCGGGCCCCACCGACGATCTCGCCGTCCTGGCCAGTCTCGGGCAGAGTGCGGGACCGGTTCCCGCCGAGCCCCGGGAGAGCGAGCCGCGCCCCCGGGCCGAGTCGGCGGGGCCCCGGGCCGAGTCGGCGGGGCCCGAGGCTCCGCGCGACGACGACCCGCTCGGTACCGGACCGTGGACACCCAGCCGGGGGCTCCCCTCCGCGGCCGCCCCGGAGCCGTGGTCCGGGGCCACCGACCGCGATCCACGGGGCGGCACGGGTTCGGTCCCCCCGGGTTCGTTCGGCGGTCACGGTACGGGGGACCCGCTCAGTTCCCCGTATCCCGGCACCGCGTCTCCGGGGACCCCGTCCCACGGCACTCCGGGCTCCTCGTACACCGGTTCCCACTATTCGGGTTCCCCCTTCGCGGCACCCTCCGCCTCCGGGGAGGCGTCGAACGGTGCACCCGCCCAGGGCGACCCGCTGTCGGGACCGTCGGGGTACGGCTCGGGCGCCCCCACGTTCGGCGACCCCCTCGGATCGCCCCGATCGGACCGCGCGGGGTCCAGCGACCCCCTCGACCCCGGCTTCCGGCCCTCGCCCTCCGGCGAGGACGCGGGCTCACCGATATGGTCCAGCATGGACACGGGAGCCCATCAGCGTCCGGCCGCGCGGCACCCGCTCGGTTACGGGCAGCAGGACGGCCCCGGAGCCTCCGGCGGCCACGACACCGGCACGCACCGGCGACCGGCCCACGACACCGGGGCCCACGCACACGGGAACCACGGCGCACCGCCGCGCCCCGAGTACGACACCGGAGCCCACAGCGCCCCCGCCCCCTATCGGCCCGAGTACGACACCGGCGCCCACGCACACGGGAACTACGGCACACCCCCGTTCCCCCAGTACGACACCGGAGCCCACAGCGCCCCCGCCCCCTATCGGCCCGAGTACGACACCGGCGCCCACGCACACGGGAACTACGGCACACCCCCGTTCCCCCAGTACGACACCGGAGCCCACAGCGCCCCCGCCCCCTATCGGCCCGAGTACGACACCGGCTCCCACCGGCACCGGTCCCACGACACCGGATCCCACGCACGCGGCTCGTACTCGGGCGACGCCCTGTGGGGCGGGACCGATGAGGGACTCGGCGGGCCGAGCGCGCCCACCGGCCCCGGGTCCGGCTACGCGTCCGGTGGTTTTGGCGGCGACCACACCGCTCCCACCCCGCCCGGCCACGCGCCGTTCGACACAGGGGGGAACTCGCGGTTCCCCGTCGACCCGCCCGCTCCGGGCGGCGCCTTCCCCGGGGGGCCTCAGGGCATCCCCAGCGGCGGCTATCCGGTGGGACCGTACTCCGGGGACCACCCGGCGCCGAGCCGTCCCCCGGCCGACCACGGCGCCCGGCCACCCCGGTTCCCCGAGCCCTACGGCGGTGTGCCCTCCACCTCCGACGCCCTCCACCCCGACATGCTGGACGGCCACCCCCAGCAGCCCGGCCACGGAAACGGCTACCCGCCCGCCGACGAATGGCAGCGGTGGGAGAACGGGCGCAACGGGACCCCGCCGCCGCCCGGCCACCCGAACGGCGCTCTCCCCGGAACACCGTACGGGCCCCCTCCTTCTTCTCCCGACACGCTTGACCCACGCGGAACACGTGACCCGTACGGCCGGGAGTACTACGAGGGCGGATACGAGGACGGCCGTTTCCTCTGAACCGGAGGGCGCCGCGAGTCGGCGCCGTCCGTGACTCGGCGTAGCGACATATCGGGACCTTCCGGTCTGCCCGCCCGACCGTTTCACACCGCCGGGGCGACGAAACACCACCGCCGCCCCGGCGGTTCTCCTTTCCCCGCGCCCCCGCGCGGTGTGAAACCAAGAAAACGGTTACCAAAACCGCGACAGTCCGTCACATCGCATGCCCCGCGTTGACTACAGTTGGTGACTAACTGCGGACTCTTCGCGTCCACAGTGCCGTTTCGCGTTCTCACGCGCATCCCCCGTCCGGACACCGACGTCCGCGTGCACCGCCACCCGACCGCCTGGTCCGACCCGAACGGAGCAACCATGCGCACCGATCCCCAGGGAACACCGACCGCGTCGCCGCCCCCCACGGCCTCCCCCCGGCGCCTCCCCGACCGGAGAGCCGTCATGGCCGACGTCGGGGCCTCCCTCGTCGTCTTCCTGGTCGCCGTCCCGCTGTCCCTGGGCATCGCCGTCGCCGCGGGCGCGCCCCTCATCGCCGGTCTGACCGCGGCCATCGTCGGCGGTATCGTCGCCGGATTGTTCGGCGGGTCGATGGTGCAGGTCAGCGGGCCGACCGCGGCACAGACGATCATCGTCGCGGAGCTGATCACCACCTACGGCTGGCGGGTCACCTGTCTCATCACCGTCCTCGCCGGACTCCTCCAGGTCGCCCTCGGCGCCGTCCGCATCGCCCGCGCGGCTCTGGCCGTCTCCCCCGCGGTCATCCACGGCATGCTCGCCGGCGTCGGCGCCACCATCGCCCTCGCCCAGCTGCACGTGGCGCTGGGCGGGGCGCCACAGAGCTCGGCGCTCAGCAACATCACCGACCTGCCACACCAGGTCGCGCACAACCACACCGCCGCCGTCGCGGTCGGGGTCATCACGATCGCCATCATGTTCGGCTGGGGCAAGCTGCCGTCGATCGGCCGGATCCGCCCCTCGGTCGTGCCCGCCTCCCTGGTCGCGGTGGGCACGGCGACCGCCATCGCCACCCTGGGCCACTGGGAGGTGCAGACCGTCTCCCTGCCCGACTCCCTCGTCGACGCCTGGTCCGGCCCCGCCCTGCCCGAGGCCGGACAGTGGCACGGCGTGGCCATGGCAGTGGCCGCGGTGGCGATGGTCGCGAGCGTGGAGTCCCTGCTGTCGGCGATCGCCGTGGACCGCGAGCACGGTGGGCGCCGCGTGCGGCTCAACCGTGAGCTGTTCGGCCAGGGCGCGGCCAACACCGTCAGCGGGGCCCTGGGCGGGCTGCCCGTGGCGGGCGTGATCGTGCGCAGTACGACCAACGTGCGCGCCGGAGGCCGCACACCCCTGTCGGCGGTCCTGCACGGTGTGTGGATCCTGGTGTTCGTCGCCCTGTTCGCGCGCGTGGTCGAACTCATCCCGATGGCCGCGTTGGCCGCGCTGCTGGTCTTCGTCGGGGCCCGGATGGTCTCCATCGCCCACCTTCGCGACCTGCGCCGCCACCACGAGGGCAGCGTCTACCTGGTGACCCTGTTCGGTGTGGTCTTCCTGGGGCTCCTGGAGGGGGTGTTCCTCGGGTTCGCCCTGGCGATGATCGTGTCACTGAGGCGTCTGACCCGGTTCACCGTCCGCACCGAGGAGCACGGCGGTCGGGTTCACGTGTCCGTGCACGGGTCGCTCACCTTCCTGGGCGTGCCCCGGCTCGCGCATGTCCTGCGCACGATCCCGTCGGGGGCCCGGGTCGACCTCGACCTGCACGTCGACTTCATGGACCACGCGGCCTTCGAGTCCATCCACGCCTGGCGTGTGGACCACGAGCGCGGCGGGGGCAGCGTCGACATCGACGAGACCCACGAGCAGTGGTACACGCGCAGCTCCGCACGGACCGCCCCGGCCGCCAAGACCTCCCCTCACGGGCCGGGGCGGTGGTGGGCGCCCTGGGAGATGCGCGGGGAGGCCGACGGCGAGGTGAACGCGCTGGGACTGCTGACCGCCGGGGCCCGTGAATACCACGCCAGCACGGCCGACCGGATGCGGTCGGTGATGAGTCGGCTCGCGCACGGCCAGTACCCGACCGCGCTGTTCGTCACGTGCGCCGACTCGCGGGTGGTGCCCAACGTCATCACCTCCAGCGGCCCCGGTGACCTGTTCACCCTGCGCAACGTGGGCAACCTGGTGCCGCCCTCGGGCACCTCCGGGGACGGGTCGGTGGGAGCCGCGGTCGAGTACGCGGTCACGGTGTTGGGGGTGCCCTCCATCGTCGTGTGCGGGCACTCCCACTGCGGTGCGATGAAAGCCCTGCTGGAGGGCGCCCACACGGACGCGGAGGAGGCCGGCACCACGCACATGTGCCGGTGGCTGGCCAACGCGGCGCCGAGCCTGGCGCGTATCGACGTTCCGGAGAGCCCTCCGGAGAGCACGCCGACCTCGGAGACCCTGTGCCGCCTGGCCCGGGCCAACGTCGAGGAACAGCTCGGCAACCTCATGAGCTACCAGGTGGTGAGGGAACGGGTGGAGTCGGGGACGCTGACGCTGACGGGGATGTACTACGACCTGGAGACGGCCAGGGTGCACCTGTTGGACGCCGAGACGGGGCGCTTCTCCCCCGTGCGCGGCCTCCAGGACGTCACCGGCCCCGTCCCGCCGCCGCGCACGGGCGGGGGTCAGCTGATCGACGAGTCGTCGTCGGGGGCGTCGTCACGACCGTCCTGCTGAACACCCGAGGCCTGGTAGGCGGCGAGCGCGATGATCACGACGATCGCCAGGCCCGGCAGGCCGAAGAGGATCACCCAGAAGATGGTGGAGTCGAACAAGAGTCACCCATTCCCGTGGACGCCGATGCCCGTTGGGCCGCCGACCTCGCGGCCCACGGGCGGACGCGCTCCGGGCACCGCCCGGGCACGGAGCGCAGAGCCAATCTTCCCACGGACACGGGGATTCAGCCATCACCCGAGGGCTGTAGCGCCGTACCGGCGGCGGCTTCGCGTCGGACCTCCAGGACAACCGCCGTTCCCGCCACGGGCCGGGCTTCGTACACGGTGATCATCCGGCCGGGCCGAAGGCGCCGCCACCGCGAGGCGTCGCGAGGAGCGGGTCGCGCCGTGGCTCGCGCACCGGGTTCCAGAGAGGCGGCTTCCAGCGACGCGGGGGCGTCCACGCCCTGATTATGGGCCACGGCCCCACTCCGCCGACCGGCCCGGAATCCGGAACACGGCCGACTCTCGGACGCTGAGCGCCTGGTCAGGAGGGTGTGAGGGAGGGAGTCGGCCGGTAAGCCGGATTCTGTCGGTCCGAAGGGACCGGACGGCCATCCATCTGGGACCGCCGTTGCCGACGGCCTCGGTGCGGTCTACCCGCGAACTCGGGCGGGCCGCCCTCGAACATCCGCGCGGGAGCCCGAAGGCTCCTTTTTTGACCTTGCTCCGGGTGGGGTTTACCTAGCCGGCCGGATCACTCCGGTCGCTGGTGGTCTCTTACACCACCGTTTCACCCTTACCACCGCGAGCGGTGGCGGTCTGTTTTCTGTGGCACTGTCCCGCGGGTCACCCCGGGTCGGTGTTGCCGACCACCCTGCCCTGTGGAGTCCGGACTTTCCTCGAACCCGTACCGCTGGCACGGGGCCGCGACCGTCTGGCCGACTCCCCCTCACCCCGCATTCTACGCCCGTTCGCCGGGGCTTCCGTCCAGATGGGCGGTGTCGTTCAAGGAACGCACCACCATGGGTCCGTCCGCGTAGCAGTCCACCTCGGTCAGGCAGGCCGTGTCCAGGAACATCCGGTACAGGGCCGTCACCGGGGCGAGCATCGCCTGCTGCACGACCACCTTGATCGGGGTCACGTGCGTGACCACCAGGACGGTACGGCCCGGGTACCGGTCGAGGAGGGCCGCGCGCGCGGCGCCGACCCGCTCCGCCGCCTTGGCGAAGCTCTCGCCTCCCGGCGGCGCCGTCTCCGGGTCGGCCAGCCACGCGTCGACGGCGCCGGGCGCCCGCTCGCGCGCCTCGGCGAAGGTCATACCCTCCCAGTCGCCGAAGTCGGTCTCCACGAAGCCCTCGTCGACCTCAATCGGCAGTCCGAGCTCCTCGGCGGTGTAGGCGGCGGTGTCGCGAGCCCTCCGGAGCGGAGAGGAGACCACCACGTCGATCGGCCAGGCGGCCAGGCGGCGCGCCGCCGACCGGGCCTGGGCGTGACCGTGGTCGGTCAACGGGAAGTCGCCTCGCCCCGCGAAGCGGCGCTCCACGGACAGCGGGGTCTGCCCGTGGCGCAGCAGCACCAGTCGGGTCGGGTGCTCCTCGGCGGACGCCCAACCGGTACTCACTGCGCGGTCTGGGCGCCCAGACCCGACTCCTCGGTGCGGACCAGGATGCGGCGGCAGTCCTCGCAGCGAACGACCTCGTCGGCGGGGGTCGCGCGGATCTCGTTGAGCTCCACCGTGCTCAGGGCGAGCTTGCACCCACCGCAGCGCCCGTACCGCAACGGCGCGGCGGCCAGCCCGTCGTGCTGCCCGCGCAGCTTGTCGTACAGGGCCAGCAGGTCGGCGGGCACGTCGGCGGCCACGCGCTCACGGTCCTGGAGCACCCGGGTCCGGTCCCACTGGATCTCGGCGGCGGCGGTGTCGCGTCGAGCGGTGGCCGCGGTGTACTCGGCGGCCTTCTCCTCGTGCTCGGTGACCAGGCGGGCGGCCTCGGCCTCCAGGCCCTCGGAGCGCTCCATCACCTCCAGCACGACCTCCTCCAGCTCAGCCTGGCGACGGCCCAGGGAGGCGATCTCCGACTGGAGGTTCTGCAGCTCCTTGGCGTTGGTGATGGCGCCCGACTCCAGACGCTGGGAGTCGCGGTCGGCGCGCGCCCGCACCTGGTCGACGTCGCTCTCGGCCTTGCGCTGCTCTCGGCCCACGTCGGAGATCCGTGTCCGCACGGCGATCAGTTCGGCGTCGATCTCGTCCACGCGCTCCTTGAGCTCCGCCGCCTCGGAGACCTCCTTGAGGGTCCGGGCACGGTGGTCCAGACGCTGGAGCTCGGTGTCCAGGGCCTGGAGGTCGAGCAGTCTGGCCTGTGCGGCGGGG
>NZ_ANBC01000272.1 GCF_000341125.1 Nocardiopsis lucentensis DSM 44048
GTCGCCGTCCGCGCCCGTCTCTGTGCAGTTGGGTTCGACCGCCCGGTGGGACGGAAGAGGGGTCTTCAGATGTGGGAGAAGGCCCGCGACCAGGCGTCCGTCACGATCGTCGACACCCGGATCTCCACGTTAGCCCCATCAGAGCCGTTCGCGCGCGCGAGTGCGTCAGCCAGATGGATCGCCCCGTCCGCGAGCCAGGGCCACTCGCTGGCGAAGTGCGGAGTGTCGATGAGGGCGGGACCGGGGTCCTCGACGAACTCCGAGGCCGGGTGGTGGCGCAGGTCCGAGGTGACGAACACGTCCACACCCGCCGCCCGGGCGGCGCCGAGCAGGGAGTCACCGGCCCCGCCGGACACGGCGACGGTGGTGACCAGGCGGTCCAGGTCACCCGCGACGCGGATCCCGGGAGCCGTCGCGGGTAGCCCCTGAGCCACCTGCGCGGCGAAGTCGTGCAGGATCATCGGCTGGTCCAGGGTGCCGATCCGTCCGATGCCGCGCCGTCCCTCGGGGTCGGTGGTGTCGGGGTCGAGGGGGCGCAGATCCCCGTTGAGGCCCACCGCGCGCGCCAGGGCGTCGGACACCCCGGGCGCGGCCGTGTCGGCGTTGGTGTGCGCCGTGTACAGGGCGGATCCGGCGCGGATGAGCCGGTGCACGACGTTGCCCTTGGGGGTGTCGGCGGCCACGCTCGTGACGCCGCGCAGCATGAGCGGGTGGTGGGTGATGATCAGGTCCGCGCCCCACTCCAGGGCCTCGTCCACGACCGCGGCGACCGGGTCGACGGCGAACAGGACACGTCGCACGCTCTGTCCGGGGTCCCCGCACACGAGGCCGACGGCGTCCCAGGACATGGCCCAGCTCGGTGGGTACATCCCCTCGAAGGCGGAGATCACGTCGGCCAGGCGGTGGGGTGGCGTCGCGGTGTTCACGGCCCCGACACTAGCGCTTCGGCGGACCGCCGCGCGCGGGAGGGGAGATCCGCGAGTCGACCGCCCACGGAGCCGAGACGATCCACGACCTCCGGCGGCGCGTCGAGGTCGAAGTCGGCGTCGAGGGAGAGCACGGCCATCGTGTACTGGCAGACCAGGTCGAGCGAGTCGGCGCTGATCCGCACCGCGCAGGAGTCCGCTCCCGTGGCCTCGATCGCGCCCGGGATCGGCCCGTACAGCCGGGAGCGCACGGTCTCGGCCGACAGCCCGAGGACGATCCGCGCGGTGTGGCGGTGGATCGCCCCGGCGAAGGAGCGCACGACGTACTCGGCGGGGTCGGCGGCGGGCAGCTCCCTGGGCGTGAAACGGCGGTGGGTGCGCCGGATGCCGCCCATCCGGTCCACCCGGAAGGTGCGCCAGTCCCCACGGCCGGTGTCGTGCGCGACCAGGTACCAGTGTCCTCCGTGGTCGACCAGGTGGTGGGGCTCGACCCGGCGCTCCCCCGTACGGCCCGCGCGGTCGCGGTAGTCGAAGTCCACGACCGCGTACTCACGGCAGCACGATCCGAGCATCGCCAGATCGCGGGGGCTCACGCTCGGGACTCCGTCACGGCGCACCGCCGTGGTGGTGCCGCTGACCGCGGTCAGCCGCGGACGCAGCCGGGTGGGCAGCACCCGCTGGAGTTTGGCCAGGGCCTGCGATGCGCTCTCCTCGACGCCGGAGACGGTCACCAGGCCGAGCCCGATGGCCACCGCCTCCTCGTCGTTGAGCAGCAGCGGCGGGAGGTCGTGTCCGGGGACGAGC
>NZ_ANBC01000273.1 GCF_000341125.1 Nocardiopsis lucentensis DSM 44048
ACCTGGTAGTCGAGCGACCGGAGCCGGTCGACGTCGCGGCGCAGGGTGCGGGCGCTGACGCCGAGGCGTTCGGTCAACTCCGCGCCCGCCCACTCGCGTCGACTCTGCAACAGGGACAGCAGGCGCAGCAGCCGCTGCGGCATGCCCTTGCGGACCGATGCGTCGTACATGCGCTCAGAATGCCAGAAATCGCGGCCATGGTGTGGCCGCATCGCCTCCTAGGTTGGCCGCATGACGCGGACGATGCAGGATACGAACGTGATGCAGGCGCTGGTCACGCGGGTCTCCGGACCGGTGCTGCCACCGGCGCGGGACGGATACGACGCGGAGCGCACGGGGCTTCAGCTGCTGGGCGGGCACCGGCCCGCGGTCGTGGTCGGCGCGACCGACGCGAAGGACGTCGGAGCGGCGGGGGGCGGGGCGNNGGCCACGGTGTGGGGGTTCCTCTGGACGGGGGCGTGCTGATCAGCACCCGCCGCCTGGCGGAGGTGCGGGTGGACCCCGACCGGCGCACGGCGTGGGTGGCCGCGGGCGCGCCCTGGGCCCGCGTCATCGCGGCCGCCGCCGAGTACGGGCTGGCTCCGCTGTCCGGGAGCGCCCCCGGCGTCGGCGCGGTCCCGTACACGCTGACCGGCGGTGTGGGCCTGCTGGGCAGAACCCACGGATACGCCGCCGACCACGTGAGACGGCTCGACGTGGTGACCGCGGACGGACGGTCGCGCCGCGTCTCGGCGGAGGAGGAGCCGGATCTGTTCTGGGCCGTGCGCGGCGGTGGCGGCTCCTTCGGCGTGGTCACGGGGATGGAGATCGCGCTCTTCCCGGTCGACCGGTTCTACGGCGGCAGCCTGTACTTCGANCCTGGCGGGAGTGGACCGCGACGGCCCCGGAGGAGCTGACCTCGGGCTTGACGAAGCTGGTCCTCCCCGACGTGCCGGGGGTGCCCGAACCGCTGCGGGGCAGACACGTCGCACAGGTGGCCCTGGCCTGGGCCGGCCGACCCGAGCGGGGGCCGGCCGTGGTGGAACCGCTGCGCGCCGCCGGGCCGATCCTCATGGACACGCTGGGCGAGATCCCCTACGCGGAGTCGGGCGGGGTCTACGCCGAGCCCGACCATCCGCACGGCTACCGTTCCCGCAACCTCCTGGTCGACGGACTGGACCCGGCCGCGACCGCGCGACTGACCGAGCTGACCGGCCCCGGTCTGCCGTTCACCACGGTGGTCGGGCTCCGCCACCTGGGTGGCGCCCTGGCACGGCCGCCGGAACATCCCAACGCGGTCGGCCACCGTGACGCCGCCTACTCGGTGACCGTGCTCACTGTCGGCGGAGACGACGGGGCCGAGGCGCGTGCGCTCCGGGACGGGGCCGCGTCGCTGTTCGACGGCCACGTGCTCGGGCGCTCACTCGGTTTCAGCTTCGGTCCGCTCACCGACGCCGAGGTGCGGGAGGCCTTCGCTCCGGAGGACTTCCACCGCCTGTCCCGGATCAGGGCCGCCCACGACCCGCATGAGGTGGTCCTGGCCAACCATCGGATCCCGCCGCTGGTGTGAGTCACGGGTCCGGTCGCGCTCCGCCCGGCGCGACCGGACCCGTGCCCACCTGCGTCTAGGCTGTTCACCGCTATGAACAAAGAACAACAGCGGCCCGAGTCCCCGGTCGGCGCGCACGTGCCGGTCGCGGGCGGGATGGCGACCAAGGGTCTGGCCTACGCCGAGGAGATCGGCGCCGAGACAGTGCAGGTGTTCGTGTCCAACCCGCGCGGGTGGGCGACCAACGGGGGCGACCCGGAGCAGGACGCGCGCATGCGCGAGCGCACCGACCTGCCGCTCTTCGTGCACGCTCCCTACCTGATCAACCTGGGCACGCCCAGCGACGAGACCGCGGAGAAGTCGGTCCGGTCCTTGGAGCACGCCCTGGTCCGAGGTGGTGAGATCAACGCGCGTGGCGTGGTCGTGCACACCGGGTCCGCGGTCTCGGGCGGCCGGGAGGCCGGTTTGGAGCGCACCCGGGACCGGCTGACGCCGTTGCTGGAGCGGCTCGGCGACGACGTCCCGCNGGTGCTGTGCGCCACCGTCGACGACCTGGTTCCCTACTTCGAGGCCCTGGACTGGCACGAGAACGTGGGCGTGTGCCTGGACACGGCGCACATGTTCGCCGCCGGACACGACATCTCCACTCCGAAGGGCATGTGTGAGGCCCTGGACCGCTTCGGCGAGGTCGTGGGCAGGGACCGGTTGCGGGTGATCCACGTCAACGACTCCAAGGAGCCGTGCGGGAGCAAGAAGGACCGCCACGAGAACATCGGTGCCGGCCACATCGGCTCCGAGCCGTTCGGCGAGCTGTTCACGCACCCGGTGACCGCGGGGGTTCCGCTGATCCTGGAGACGCCCGGCCCGGCCAAGCCGCACGCGGCCGACGTGACCACGCTCAAGGGACTGCGCGCAGACCGTTCGTAGGCGCCGCAGGGGAACGGGACCGGATTCCCGTGCGCCCAAGGATGGGGGACAATGGTGGCGCCCGTGGCCGGGCGCGGTGTGGGACGAGGGAAGGGAGCCGCCCGATGGAGCCGGTGTCAATGGTGGTCGGAGCGGTCATCGCGGTGGTCGGGTTCGTCGCCGGACGCCAGGTGACGAGGCGCCAGGCGCGTGCCTCCCTCACCCAACAACGCCAACACGAACAACAGCGGGCCGTGCAGGGCGGACACCAGCAGCCGCAGCCGCTCTGCGG
>NZ_ANBC01000274.1 GCF_000341125.1 Nocardiopsis lucentensis DSM 44048
CACGACAAGTCGACCAAGAAGTGCCAGACCCAGGTGGTCATCCCCGGCCGCTGGACGGGCCAGGCCGGTTCCACCTACCGCCAGTGCATGTGCCAGGGCTACCGGGGCCCCATCCCGCTGGACGAGTACTACGCCCCCGACCTGACCGAGGGGAACAACCCGTAGGGCGGCGTCTCCCCCTCGCTGTGCCACGCACGGCACCCATCCTCAGGCCGCCGCCCTCCGTGGCACCGAGGACCGGGCCGTGTGCGGGAAGCTGGGACACGGACCGCTCCGGGATGACAACCGTCCGTCCCGCCGCGACAATGGCCCAGCACCGAAAAGCCAGAGAGTGGACGCTTACCAGTGACGACCCCTGCGACACCCACGATCGACCAGCGCATCGCCGAGGAAATCGGCGTGGGCGCGCACCAGGTCACCTCCGCCGTCGAACTCCTCGACGGCGGATCGACCGTGCCCTTCATCGCCCGTTACCGCAAGGAGGTGACCGGCGGGCTGGACGACGCCCAGTTGCGCACGCTGGAGGAACGCCTGCGCTACCTGCGTGAACTGGCCGAACGCCGGACCGCGATCCTGGAGTCGATCCGGTCCCAGGGCAAGCTGGACGAGGAGTTGGAGGCGCGCATCAACGCCGCCGACTCCAAGGCCCGTCTGGAGGACATCTACCTCCCCTACAAGCCCAAGCGTCGCACCAAGGCCCAGATCGCGCGTGAGGCCGGGCTCGAACCGCTGGCCGAGGGTCTGCTGGCCGACCCGTCGCGGGACCCGCAGGAGTCCGCCGCCGCCCACGTGGACGCCGACAAGGGCGTGCCCGACGTCAAGGCCGCCCTGGACGGAGCCCGCGCCATCCTCGTCGAGCGCTTCGCCGAGGACGCCGACCTCACCGGCCTCCTGCGCGAGCGGTTGTGGAACCGGGGCCGCCTGGGATCCGCCGTCCGCGAGGGCAAGGAGGAGTCGGGCGCGAAGTTCTCCGACTACTTCTCCTTCTCCGAGCCCCTGACCGAGCTGCCCTCGCACCGAGTCCTGGCCCTGTACCGGGGTGAGAAGGAGGAAGTGCTCACCCTCAACCTGGAGCCGGAGGAGGCACCCGCCGAGAACCCCGACGGCACCACCCCCCGCAGCTCCTACGAGGACGCGATCGCCCACCACTTCGGCGTCGTCGACCGCGGCCGCCCCGCCGACCGCTGGCTTCAGGACACCGTCCGCTGGGCCTGGCGCACGCGCATCCTGGTCCGGCTGGACATCGACGTGCGCATGCGGCTGTGGCAGCGGGCCGAGGACGAGGGCGTGAACGTCTTCGCGGCCAACCTGCGCGACCTGCTGTTGGCCGCGCCCGCGGGCACCCGCCCCACGCTGGGCCTGGACCCGGGTCTGCGCACGGGCGTGAAGGTCGTGGTCGTCGACGGCACCGGCAAGGTGGTGGTGACCGACACGATCTTCCCGCACGCGCCGCGCAAGGACTGGGAGGGCTCCCTGGCCACGCTGGCGCGCCTGTGCGCGGCACACGGTGTGGAGCTCGTCGCCATCGGCAACGGCACGGCCTCGCGCGAGACCGACCGCCTCGCCGCCGACCTGCTCAAGCGCCACCCCGAGCTGAAGCTCACCAAGGTGATGGTGTCGGAGGCGGGCGCGTCGGTGTACTCGGCCTCGGCCTACGCCTCCGAGGAGCTCCCCGACCTGGACGTGTCCCTGCGCGGCGCCGCCTCCATCGCCCGCCGCCTCCAGGACCCGCTGGCCGAGCTGGTCAAGATCGACCCCAAGTCGATCGGCGTCGGCCAGTACCAGCACGACCTGGCCGAGGCGAAGCTGTCGCGCTCGCTCGACGCGGTGGTGGAGGACTGCGTGAACGGTGTGGGCGTGGACGTCAACACCGCGTCGGTCCCCCTGCTGACCCGGGTGTCGGGTGTGACCTCCACACTGGCGCGCAACATCGTCGCCCACCGCGACGCCAACGGCCCCTTCCGGAGCCGCGAGGAGCTGCGCTCGGTCCCCAGGCTGGGTCCCAAGGCCTTCGAGCAGTGCGCGGGCTTCCTCCGCGTCCCCGGCGGCGACGACCCGCTGGACGCCTCCGCCGTGCACCCGGAGGCGTACCCGGTCGTGCGGCGCATCCTGGACCGGGTCGGCACCGACCTGCCGTCCCTGATCGGGAACAAGGCGGCCCTGTCCAAGGTCCGCCCCCAGGACTTCGTCGACGACACGTTCGGTCTGCCGACCGTCACCGACATCCTCGCCGAACTGGACAAGCCCGGCCGCGACCCGCGCCCCGCGTTCACCACCGCGACCTTCAAGGAGGGCGTGGAGAAGCTGGAGGACCTGGAGCCCGGCATGATCCTGGAGGGCGTGGTCACCAACGTGGCCGCCTTCGGGGCGTTCGTGGACGTGGGCGTGCACCAGGACGGCCTGGTCCACGTGTCGGCGCTCTCGCACAAGTTCGTCGAGGACCCGCGCGACGTGGTCAAGCCCGGTGACGTGGTCCGGGTGAAGGTCCAGGACGTCGACATCCAGCGCAAGCGCATCTCGCTCACCATGCGTCTGGACGACGGGACGGGCTCCGGCGGCGGACGCGGTGACCGCGGTGACCGCGCGGGCCGGGACGAGCGCGGCGGACGCGGTGAGCGGCGCCGTGGGGGCGGCGGCAACGGCAACGGCCGCCGGGGAGGCGGCGGCCGCGGCAACCGGAACGAGCGCGACAACGCGCCGTCGGGCGCGATGGCCGACGCCCTGCGGCGCGCCGGCCTGACCAAGTAACCCCCTCCGCTCGGTGACCGGGACCGCCTCTCGGGGTCCCGGTCACACGTGGTCTCGGGGGATCACCGAGGCGAAGATCCTCGTCATCACGCGCCTGTCGCCCTCATAGGCGTCGAGTGTGGCGTGCACGTGGAAATCGGTCTCCGTCGACGTGAGCACCGTGCGGGTCCTCGTCTCCACGGACCAGTCCCCGCGGGCGAAGCCCATCGTCCAGTCCGTCTCGCCCCTGACGGTGCCGTAGTCGTCGCCGACCCAGCTGTAGATCTCCTCCGCCCGCCGGGTCACCTCCAGGCCGATGTCGTCGAAGCGCACCGTCCCGAGGTCCTTGACCACGTTCAGCGAGGCCCGGTAGTGCACGAGGTCATGAGCCAGGTCCCACCGGTGCTCCGGCGGCGAGAGCTGGCTCGTCGTGACCGGGGCGGTGCCCTCGGGCTCGCCGAAGGCCGCCACCGGAGGATCCTCGGCGCCGGTCAGGCGCACCGGGAGCAGCACCCTCGTGTACGTGCCCGGGTACACGGCGAGCCGCACCGGCTCGGGCGAGGGCCAGGCGAGCGGCCAGTACGAGGTGGAGACCGAGATCCGGATCCGGTGTCCGGGCGGGAACGCCTGCGCGACGCCGTTGAGGGTGACCGAGACCCGGTACCTGCGCCCGGGCACGAGTTTCCCGGGCGCCTCGTGGCCGTCGGCGTGCGTGAGGTTGAGCAGCCCGTAGGTGACGCGGGTGGCCTCCCCGCCGGGGGTGACGTCGTTCAGGCGCACCGCGACCATCGCGTCGGGCCGGTCCACGGAGAGTTCGAGGTCGACCACCGGCGACCCCAGGATCTCCAGCCGTTCCGGGAGCGGCACGCTGTCGAAGACGATCGAACCGCCGTCGTCCTCCCTCTGGTCGTGGGGCAGGTCCGGAGGCGCGTTGTAGGAGCACCACTTGCCCGCGTGCTGCCCGGTGGACAGTGGTGAGGACAGGGTCAGGACGGTACCGTCACCGGGTTCCTCCCCCTCGCCCAGCACCCGGCCGTGCCCCAGGGAACGGGACACGGGCACGATCGCCGACGAGGGCCACTCCTCCGCTCCGACCCAGCGCCCCGGCCGCTCGTCGTAGGAGGTGGAGGGCGGCACGCTCTCCTGCATCCACGCCCGCAGCATGGGCACGTCCATCACATCGTTGTCGATGTCCTTGAGCCAGCGGTCCCACCAGCGCACCACCTCCTGGAGGAAGCCGATGGCGGGTCCGGGCTGACCCAGGTGGGGGTACTTGTGCGACCAGGGACCGAGGAGTCCGAGCCGCGGCACGCGCAATCCCGACAGGAGTCGGAACACGGCGTTGGAGTAGCCGTCGGCCCACCCGCTGACGGCCATCACGGGCACCTGGACCGCGTCCAGGTCCTCGGCGACCGACCCGTGCCTCCAGTAGTCGTCACGGTGCTGGTGGCGCAGCCACGTCTCCAGCCAGAGCCCGCTGTGCTCCAACCGGTCGTGCCACATGCGCCGCCACCGCTCACCGACCAGCGCCGGGTCGGGAGGGCAGGAGTTGTAGGCGAACATGGTGGAGGCCCAGGAGAGGTTGTCGACGAGCAGGCACCCGCCCATGTAGTGCACGTCGTCGGAGTAGCGGTCGTCGGTGGAGCAGGCGGTCACGATCGCGCGTAGGCTCTCGGGGCGCCGTGCCGCGACCTGGAGGGCGTTGAACCCACCCCAGGAAATCCCCATCATGCCGGTGCGGCCGTCGCACCAGGGTTGGGCGGCGAGCCAGGCGAGCACCTCCTCAGCGTCCAGGAGCTCCCGTTCCAGGTACTCGTCGGTGAGCACGCCCTCGGAGTCTCCGCTGCCGCGCAGGTCCACCCGGGCGCACGCGTACCCGTGCCCGGCCATGTAGGGATGGTGCACCGAGTCGCGCTGCGCGGTGAGGTCGCGTCTGCGGTACGGGATGAACTCCAGGACCGCGGGCACGGGGCGCTTGTCGCTGTCCGCTGGGCGCCAGAGGCGCGCGGCGAGCCGGGTGCCGTCACTGAGCGGGATGAGGACGTGAACGTCCTCGCGCACCTCGTTGGGCAGTTCGCTGACGGTTCTCATCGTCTCCGGGTCCTCTCCGCGGTCGGTCCTCTTCCTCGACGCCCACGATGGTGAAGGACAGTTCCCGCGCACAGGCGTGGAACTCGCGCTCGCACTCCTCGGCGTCCCGCCCCACCACGAAGACGTCGGCGAGTTCGAAGCTGTAGCTGTCCTGTATCGGCAGCTCGGAGAGCCAGCGGCCCGCACGCGCGGTGACCTCCACCCTCGCCCCCGGGACCCGTGCCTCGGCGCGCGCGACGTCTTCCGGCGCGGGGACGGCGGACAGGAAGCCGTCGCGGAAACTGCGCACGAACCACTTGGCGGCCATCGCGCCCCTCCCCTCACGCTCCAGGACGGGTTCCTCTCCGAGCGCGATCCGCAGGGCGATCTCGTGGTTGGACACCCCGCGGACGAATTCGAAGAGCCGGGCGTGTGACTGGGAGTGGCGGGGGTTGATCTCCAGGAGCGTGACGGCGTCGGTCTCCGGGTCGTGGAAGTACTCGACGTTGAAGGTCGTGTCGTCGAGCCCGACCCGGGTGATCACCCGATCGGTCAGATCGAACAGGCGGTCGCGAACCCACTCCGGCGCCCGTGACGGGTACTCGTAGCACAGGAAGCTCGGCGTGCCGGGGTAGAGGAGGGAGTCGACGAGCGCGTAGGAGTGGGGCACCCCGTCGCGGACGTAGCCCTCGACGGTGAGCTGGTCGCCCGTGGCCTCCTCCTCCGCGAGCCCGGCCGTGCCACCGACGGAGCGGATCGCCGAGGGCGCCCGGATCTGGTCCATCACCCACTGGAAGGGCGCGCCCACCCGTGCGGCGCCCTCCCTGATCCGCCCGACCGCCGAGGCGTACTCAGCGCCGTCGGTGACGCGGAACGCGAGCTCGGACGAGAAGGACTTCACGGGCTTGACCCACAGCGGGTAGGAGAGGCCCTCGGGCTCGACGGGGGACCGGAGGTCGATCACGGCGAACCTCGGCACCGCCTCGGGTACGGCGGCCCGCTGCTCCAGGCGGCTCCAGTACTTGTGCTCGCAGCGGACGACGGCCTCCAGGGGCGCGCACGGTAGTCCGCGCGGTCGGCACAACAGGGGTACGAGTGAGCTGACCGGGAAGTCCCAGAGGCCGATGACCGCGTCGACCGGGCCGTCGAAGGAGTCCAGGCGCCGAGAGGCGAGCGAGAGCAGAGCGGGCATGTCCATCTCCCGCTCCTGGCCGATCTCGTCGAGATCGAGCAGGGTCAGGAACCGATAGTCCCCGGCTCCCGGCAATGCGCGTAGTATCTCGCGGTTCGGCTCGTCCAGCCCCACGACAAAGACGTTCGCGGTCATCGCTCACCTCCGGTGGACGCTGCGATCCCCGACCGTCCTCATCAAGCGTCCTACCGGGGATCCAGCGCACCGAAACACCGTCGTCGCCCTTCTCGACGGCGGCTTCACCGGAACCCGCGCACCCGCGCGCGTGGTGCGCGGGCACTTTCCACAAGCTTTGCCCGGTGCCGTGGCGCGCCAGCCGCCGGAGGCTCGTCCGACAACGCCCCGGGGGCACGGCTCCCCGGGGCCGCACGGCCTACCTGGGGTCGAAGGACACGTCCGCCCACAGTCGGCGCACGGGCGAGACATCGTCCGGGTGGAGGTCGTCGACGAGGTCCCACACCCTGACCGGTGTCGCGTCGGCGGTCACCCGGGGCCAGCCGGGGTCGCCGGAGGAGGCGAAGGCGCTCCACGCTCCCGAGAAGCGATCCGACAGCGACCGGTGGGCGTCGGTGACCGTGTCGTCCAGCAGGAACCGGGCCAGGTCCGACTCGAGCGTGCCGAAGGCGAAGGGCAGGTCGAAGGCGTGACACGCGCCGAGCCTGCCCTCCATGACGGTCGTCTCGGCGGCCAGGCGGAAGACGTGCGACCGCCCTCCCCCGGCGGCGTGGGCCTCGGCGAAACGCACCGTGTACCGCGAGAACAGGGCGTCGCCCATGATCTCGTCGTAGAGCTCCGCCACCGAGGCCTTGGGGTGGATCGCCCGGTAGTCGTCCACCGCGCCCTCCGGCAACCCCGCCCTGACGGCGGCCTTGGCCAGTGCGGCCTCGTCGTCGGCTCCGGCGCCGCCCAGACCGGTGAACAGGCGGTATTCGTGCGTGTTGTGGCCGATCAGCAGGTCCACGCCGCGTGTGACGCCTTGGGCGGCCGCCCTGAGCGGAGCGACCGGGAGGTCCGCTCCGCCGACCACGGGCGCGTAGCACGTGAGCGTCCCGGGACGGCGGCGCAGGACCTCGTCGGTGGCCGCCAGGATCCGTTCCGGTGGCAGGGCGGCCAGGGCTTCGGGGTCCAGCGGCGCCCCCGCCGCGTCGGCGACCCGTTCGGAGACGGCCAGCGCGGACGCCCGGCTCACCATGTCGGAGGGGACGCTGTGCGCGATGGCCCTGTGGAAGAGCCCCCGCGCCAGGGGCGAGGCCATCAGGCACACGACCGCGCCCGCGCCCGCGGACTCCCCCGCGACCGTGACGTTGTCCGGGTCCCCGCCGAAGGCGGAGACGTTGTCGCGGACCCAGCGCAGGGCGGCGATCTGGTCGAGCATGGCCCGGTTGTCCGGACGCCCGGGCACGTGGCCGTAACCCTCGAAGCCCAGACGGAAGTTGACGCTGACCACGACGAGACCGCGCTCGGCCAGCCGGGTTCCGTCGTAGATCGGTTCGGCGGCGGAGCCGACGATGTAGGCACCTCCGTGGAACCACACGAGGACGGGCGCGCCCTCCCCCGGGCGGGCGCCGGTCCACACGTTGAGGGTCAGGCAGTCCAGTGAGGTCTCCGAACTCCAGGGGCGCGCCCCCACCATGCCGGGGGTCTGCGGAGCGGGCGGACCGAAGTCGGCGCAGTCGCGCACACCCTCCCACTCCGCTCTGGGGCACGGTGCGGCGAACCTGTTCTCCCCGAAGGGCGGGGCCGCGTAGGGCAGCCCCCGGAAGACGGTGACGCCCCCGTCCGCGGAACGGGGTGAGGGTGTGCCCCGGACCCGTCCCGCCTCCGTCGTCACGATCCGCTCGTCGTCCACGTGTGGCCTCCCGTTCGGCGTTCGACCCCACTTTCCTAACAACGTCAGGTTTAGTGCGCAAGGGTCGCGTGGGCACGATGCCCATCCCGGGGGTGACGTGCCCACCCATGCGACGCGTGACATACCATCCGGTCGGTACGTCCCTATGAGCGGAGGCCATCATGCGCGCCATCCAGATCACCGAGTTCGGCGGACCCGAGGTCCTGACCCCCACCGAACTGCCCGACCCACAGCCGGGTCCGGACGACATCCTCGTCGAGGTGTCCCGCGCCGGGGTCAACTACGCCGACACCCACCAGGCGGAGAACAGCTACCTCGCCCCCTCCTCACTGCCCATGGTCCCCGGCGGGGAGATCGCCGGACGCACCGCCGACGGGCGCCGCGTCGTGGCCCTGACCGCGTCGGGAGGCTACGCCGAGCGTGCCCTGGCCACCCCCGGCACGACCTACGACATCCCCGACGACGTCTCCGACGAGGCCGCGCTCGCGCTGATCGTCCAGGGGGCCACCGCGTGGGTCCTGCTGCGCAGGAACGCGCGGATGGAGCCGGGCGAGTCCGTGGTCGTGCACGCGGCGGCGGGCGGGGTCGGCACGCTCGCGGTCCAGCTCGCCAAGGCCTTCGGGGCGGGCCGCGTCATCGCGGTGGCCAGCAGCGAGGCCAAGCGCGACCTGGCCCTGGAACTGGGCGCCGACGCCGTCGTGGACTCCGCGGCGCCCGACATGACCGAGGCGCTGATCGCCGCCAACGGGGGCCGCCGCGTGGACGTGGTACTGGACATGGTCGGCGGCCGGGTGACCGACGAGAGCGTCCGGGCCCTGGCGCCGTTCGGCCGCCTCGCCTTCTACGGCATGGCCTCGCGTGAGGAGCCCAAGGCCGTGAGGCTGCCCAACCTCATGCGCTTCTCCACCACCGTGAGCGGGATGTGGCTTCCGCACGCCTGGCTCCTGCCCGGCGACGTGGTCGGCCAGGCCATGGCGGACATGTTCGCGATGGTGGCCGACGGACGCCTCCGGCCGATCCTCAGCGGAACCTACCCCCTCTCCGAGGCGCGCCGCGCGCACGAGGACCTGCGGTCGCGCGGCACCGTCGGCAAGCTCACCCTGGACCCGTCGAAGTAGCGTCCGGGCGCGGAGGCCGGCCCCCGTGACGGGGCCGGCCACGGCGGCGGACGAAACCGGGGTGACGGCCCGCCCCGCTCACCCCCGCTCGGCCCGCACGGCCTCGCGGACGGCCGGGGCCACCTCGGCGGCGAACCGCCCCACCTGGGCGACCGGGTCCGTCGCCGGGCCGAACACGAACGTGTCCATGCCGTACTCGACCACCAGCTCGGTGAGCTCGTCCACCCACTGGTCCGCCGGCCCCTCCAGGAACCCTCCGGAGGGGCCGGCGGTGATGGTGCCCCAGACGTTGTACGCGCGCCGGATCGACGCCGGGTCGCGACCGGCCTCGGCCGCGCCCGCGTCGATCCGCGCGTGCATGTCCCCGAGCTGGTCGGGG
>NZ_ANBC01000275.1 GCF_000341125.1 Nocardiopsis lucentensis DSM 44048
TCACGCAGCAGCCGCGGCCCCAGGACGCCCAGCCAGATCCCGACGTCGTGGGCGGGCGCGGGCCCCGGCCGCGCCCCGGAGAGCCGGTAGTGGTCCCCCTCGAAACGCACCGACCGGTCGCCCGACCACAGCAACCGGATCACCTCGACCGCCTCCAGGAGGGCGTCGGCCGCCTCGCGCGGTGAACGCCGCCCGCCGCCCATGGCCTCCACCGCCTCCCAGAACGCGCCCGCCCCGAGCCCCAGTTCGAAGCGTCCCCCGGAGAGCACGTCCAGGCTGGCCGCCGACTTGGCGATGATCGCGGGCGAGCGCAGGGGCAGGTTGGCCACGTCCGGGAAGACCCGAATCCGCTCGGTGCGGGCCAGCACGGCGGCCATGAGGGTCCAGGTGTCCAGGTGCGCGCGCTGGTAGGGGTGGTCCTGGATCCCCACGAACTCCAGTCCTCCGTGCTCGGCCGCGGCCACGACCGCCCACAGGGTCCCCAGGTCGGCGGCGTCGGGCGTGGGGAAGACCCCGAAGGAGACGTCGCGCCCGTAGTCGGTCACCTCTCCCCCTCCTCCTCGGGAGCCCGGTAGACCAGGTCCGCGTACTCGCGGTGGCGGGCGATCCAGCCCTTGACGAAGGGGCACAGCGGCAGGACCGACAGCCCGCGCGACCGGACGTCGTCCAGCGCCCCGCGCACGAGCTCCCCACCGACGCCCCGCCCCTCGAAGGCCGGATCGATCTCGGTGTGCGTGAAGGTGACCAGGTCGCCGGTGCGTATGTACTCGGAGAACCCCGCCACCTTCCCATCGACCCGAATCTCGTAGCGGCGTTCGTCCGGCGCCTCGGACACCTCGGTTGCCATGGAATCCCCATTCCCGCGTTGACGTTCGTGTTCCGGACCGGCGCGGCCCAGCGCCATTGTCGCCCGGCGCCCCGAGACGCCCCTTGCGGCGCGCCCGGGAGTCCACGTAGAGTCCCCCTCATACATACCGACCAGTCGGTCTAAGGAGAACGAGATGACTTCCCGGTTCGGCGGACGCACCGCCATCGTCACCGGTGCCAGCCGCGGCATCGGTCTGGCCATCGCCCGGCGCCTCGTCGACGAGGGCGCCCGGGTGTGCGTCACCGCGCGCGGGGCCGAGGCCCTGGACGAGGCGGTCCGCACCCTGGGCGGCCCCGACCACGCCATCGCCGTAGCCGGCAAGGCCGACGACCCCGAACACCAGGACGCCGCGATCGCCGCCACCCTGGAGGCCTTCGGCGGCGTGGACCTGCTGGTCAACAACACGGGCATCAACCCCGTCCACGGCCGCATGATCGACCTCGACCCGGCCGCCGCGCGCAAGATCGTCGAGGTCAACGTCCTGTCGGCGATCGGCTGGGTCCAGCGGGCGCACAAGGCGTGGATGGGCGAGCACGGCGGCGCGATCGTCAACGTCTCGTCCGTGGCCGGGATCAAGCCCGCGCCCGGCATCGGCTTCTACGGCGCCACCAAGGCGATGCTCAGCCACATCACCACCGAGCTGGCGCTGGAGCTCGCCCCGAACGTGCGCGTCAACGGGGTCGCTCCGGCCGTGGTCAAGACGAAGTTCGCCTCCGCCCTGTACGAGGGCCGCGAGGAACAGGTGGCCTCGGGCTACCCGCTGGGCCGCCTCGGCCTCCCCGAGGACGTGGCCGGAGCCGTGGCCTTCCTGCTGTCCGAGGACGCCGCCTGGGTCACCGGCCGCACCCTGGTCCTGGACGGCGGCAACACGCTCACCGGAGGTATCTGACATGGAGCTGAAGGGACGGGGAGCCGTCGTCACGGGCGCGGGCAACGGGATCGGCGCGGCGCTCGCCCGCCGTCTGGCCGAGGCCGGGGCGCGCGTGGTCGTCAACGACCTGGACTCCGCCGCGGCCGAGGCCGTGGCCGCCTCGGTCGGCGGGGGGGCCGNGGGCGTCACGGCGCTGATCGCCGAGGCGGGCGCCCACCTGGGCGCGATCGACCTCTACGTGGCCAACGCCGGTGTGGGCACCGGGTTCGGTCCCGAGGCCCCCGAGTCGGACTGGGAACTGTCCTGGCAGGTCAACGTGATGGCGCACGTGCGCGCCGCGCGCGAACTGCTGCCGGGCTGGCTGGAGCGGGGCCAGGGGCGGTTCGTGTCCACGGTCTCGGCCGCGGGACTGCTGACCATGCTCAGCAGCGCGCCCTACTCGGTGACCAAACACGCCGCCCTGGCCTTCGGCGAGTGGATGTCGGCGACCTACGGGGACCGCGGCGTCACCGTGCAGTGCGTGTGCCCGATGGGAGTGCGCACCGCGATGCTGGAGGCCAGCGGGGACACCGGGAAGGCCCTGATGGAGGACGACGCGATCACCCCCGAGGAGGCCGCCGACGCGGTCATGGCGGGGCTGGCGGACGGGCGCTTCCTCATCCTCCCCCATCCGGAGGTCGCGCAGTACTACGCGGCCCGGGCCACCGACACCGACGGCTGGCTGTCGGCGATGCGGCACCTGAGGTCGAAGGTGTTCACCGAAGAGGGAGAGGCATGACCGGGGAGCTTCCGGGACTGGACCCGGAGCGGCTGCGCGCGTACCTGGACAGCGTGGTGCCCGGACTGGTCTCGGGCCCGTTGGAGGGCCACGTCATCGCGGGCGGCAAGTCCAATCTCACCTACGTCGTCACCGACGGCGCGGGCAGCTGGGTGGTGCGCCGACCGCCCCTGGGGCACGTGCTCGCCACGGCGCACGACATGCCGCGCGAGTACCGCGTCATGACGGCGCTGCGCGACACCCCCGTCCCCGTGCCGCGCACCTACGCCCTGTGCGAGGACGCCGACGTGCTCGGAGCCCCCTTCTACGTCATGGAGCACGTGGCGGGCACCCCCTTCCGCACCCGCGACGAGATCGCGGTGCTGGGCGCCGAGCGGGTCCGCGCCGTGGCGGAGTCGCTGATCAGCACTCTGGGCGCGCTGCACGCGGTGGTGCCCGAGGAGGTCGGGCTGGGGGACTTCGGCAGGCCCGCGGGCTTCCTGGAGCGCCAGGTCCGCCGGTGGGGCAAGCAGCTGGACGCCTCGCGCAGCCGTGACATCCCCGGGATCGACGAACTGCGCGACGGGCTCGCCGAGACGATCCCCGAGCAGTCGGCCCCCGCGATCGTGCACGGCGACTACCGGCTCGACAACGTCCTGGTCACCCCCGAGGGCGATCTCACGGCCGTCCTGGACTGGGAGATGGCCACCCTGGGGGATCCGCTCGTGGACCTGGGGCTGATGCTCGTCTACCGGGAACAGGCCGCCGACGTGGGCGGCGACTCCGCTCCCGCGACCTCCGCCGAGGGCTTTGCGACCTCCGCCGAGCTGGTCGAGCTGTACACGGCGGCCACCGGTCGTGACGTGTCCCGGCTCGCCTGGTACGTGGCCTTCGGCTGCTTCAAGCTCGCGGTGATCGCCGAGGGCATCCACTTCCGGCACAGCCGGGGCCTCACCGTCGGAGCGGGTTTCGACCGGATCGGCGCGATGGTCGCGCCGCTGGTCGAGCGCGCCCACGCCACCCTGAAGGAGCAATGATGGATTTCACCTTCGATGAGGAGACCGAGCAGCTGCGCGCACGGCTGCTCGCCTTCATGGACGAGCACGTCTACCCGGCCGAACCGGTGCTGAAGGCCCAGCTCGCCGAGCGCGACGACCCGTGGTCGACCGCGCCGGTGGTCCGCGAGCTCCGGGAGAAGGCCCGCGCGCAGGGTTTGTGGAACCTCTTCCTGGCGGGCCACCCCGAACACGGGGGCGTGCCCAACCTCACGTACGCGCCGCTGGCGGAGATCACCGGCCGCAGCCCCCGGCTGGCCCCCGCCGCGCTCAACTGCGCCGCCCCCGACACCGGGAACATGGAGGTGCTGACGATGTTCGGCACCGAGGAGCAGAAGCGGCGCTGGCTGGAACCGCTGCTGGAGGCGCGGATCCGCTCGGCCTTCGCGATGACCGAGCCGGACGTGGCCTCCTCCGACGCCACCAACATCGCCACCACCATCACCCGCGACGGGGACTCCTACGTCGTCAACGGCCGCAAGTGGTACATCACCGGGGCGCTGAACCCGGACTGCGCGATCCTCATCGTCATGGGCAAGACCGATCCGGACGCCGAACGCCACCGGCAGCAGAGCATGGTACTCGTGCCGCGCGACACCCCGGGGGTGACCGTCCGGCGCGGCATGGGCGTGTACGGCTACGACGACAGCGACCACGGCGGCCACGCCGAGGTCGTGTTCGAGGACGTGCGCGTGCCCGCCGACCACCTCATCGGCGGCGAGGGCGACGGGTTCGCGATCGCCCAGGCCCGCCTCGGTCCCGGACGGATCCACCACTGCATGCGCGCCATCGGCATGGCCGAACGGGCCCTGGAGCTGACCTGTCGGCGGGTGTTGGACCGGGTGGCGTTCGGGCGTCCGCTGGCGGACCAGGGGGTGGTGCGCGAGTGGATCGCCGAGGCGCGTGTGCGCATCGAGCAGCTGAGGCTACTGGTGCTCAAAACCGCCTACCTGATGGACACGGTGGGCAACCGGGGCGCCCACACCGAGATCCAGGCGATCAAGATCGCCACTCCGCGCACGGTGGAGTGGGTCCTGGACCGCGCCATCCAGGCGCACGGAGCGGCGGGGGGCAGCCA
>NZ_ANBC01000276.1 GCF_000341125.1 Nocardiopsis lucentensis DSM 44048
CTGCGTTCCCTGGCCCGCGCCGAACTGGCCCGGTACCGGTAGGGGCCGGGGCGCGTGCGCCCCTACCCCGCCTCCGCGGGGCCCGGGCACCCGGTCGGACCGGGCGTTCGGGCCCCGCCCGTTCTCAGTCCCGCGGGCGCAGGCCGCTGATGAGCATGTCGGCGAAGTACCGGGCGACGTCCTCCCCGGACAGGGCGCCGTCCTTGCGGTACCAGGTGCCCAGGTGGTGCACCGAACCGAAGAAGTAGTCGACGACCAGGTCGGCGGGCACGTCGTCGCGGAAGGCGCCCTCACGCTGCCCCTGCTGGACGAGGTCGCGGAAGTGCTCGTGGTAGCGGCGCCGCTCGGCGCGCACGGTCCGCTGCTTGTCCTGGTCCAGCTGGTGCATGGAGCGGAAGAAGATGACGGTGTCGTCGAGGTTGGCGACACTGGTGACGATGACGTCGGCCGCCGCCTCGCGGACGCGCTCGACGACCGGAGTGTCCTTGGCCGCGATCCGGAGCAGGTGCTCGGTCTGCATCCGCAGCACACGCGCGTAGACCTCGTAGAGCAGGTCGTCCTTGGAGCCGAAGTAGTGGTACATCGCGCCCTTGGTGACCCCGGCCGCCGCGACGATCTCCTGGACCGAGGTCCCCTCGAACCCCCGCTCGGCGAACAGCCGTGTGGCCACCCCGAGCAGGCGTTCGGGCACGGCTCCGCGTTCAGGCGCGGCCCCGTCTCCGGAGTCCGTTCCGACCGTTCGCTGTACTCGCGCCATGTCCAGCCTCACTTCGCGTCCCCGCCTCCGGGGACGAACCGCAACCGACCAGGACAGCATACCGACCGGCTGGTACCTCCTGCACGTGCCGACGCACACCCTCCCCGGGACTCAACCGCGTAGGAGCTCCCGGGCTCGGGCGTACTTGGCGCGCAGGCGCGCGGCCCGGTCGGGAGGGAGCGCGGCCAGGCGGCCCTCGTCGGAGTTGTGGGCGTTGTCGGCCAGTTTGACGAGCCGGCCCAGGGGGTCGGCTGCCGCGCGGCGCACGAGGTCGTCGTAGGACTCCTCCGGCCCGCGCGTCACCGACTCCACCGCGCGTACGACCGCCTCGGGGACCCCGTGGCCACGTAGGTCGTCGGCGGTCAGCGGGGTGTCCTCCAACACGTCGTGCAGGACCCCGGCCATCTGGGCGTGCTCTCCGTGCCCCGCGAGCAGGTCGCGCACGGCGAAGACGTGTTCGGCGTAGGGCCGCCCGGCCTTGTCGGTCTGCCCCGCGTGCGCCCGTTCCGCCAGCCGCGAGGCCTCCTCCAGTCGCATGCGCGCCTCCTTTCCCTCGTGTGGCCCTCGGAGCCATTGTGCTCCGAACGCCGCGACCGCCGCCGGGCCCGGCCCCCTCAGCCGCCCGTGTACTGGTCGGCGAACGCGGCCGAGGGTTCGATCGGCGTGATCACGTCGACGAGGACGCCGGCGGGGTCGGCCACGATGAAGTGCCGCTGACCGAACTCCTCACTGCGCAGGGACAGCTCCGGGGTGAGACCGCCCCGCTCGACCAACCGCTCCCACTCCGCGTCCACGTCCTCCACCTCCAGGTTGAGCAGCAGGCCGCGCACGGGGGCACGGTGGGCCTCGGGCAGCGTGGGGTGGGTGTGGTCGAGGAGGGCGAGCTCGTAGGCGGGCGGACCGGGGCGGCGCAGACTCACGTACCAGTCGGCGGCGAAGGTCACCTCGAAGTCGAACAGATCCGTGTAGAAGGCGCGCGTCTCCTCGATCCGGGACGTGCAGATCACCGGGTAGAAACTGGTCAGGCGCATGGTCGACCCCTTTTCACATACTCTTGGTATGTGAAGGTACACTATTGGCGTACCGAAGGTATGTCAATAGCGGGGAGGGAACCGATGGCCGCGACCGCCCGTGCGCACCAACGCGAACGGACCCGGCGGGCACTGCTCGGGCACGCCCGCCGGCTGTTCGCCGAACACGGATACGCCGAGGTGGGCCTGGCCGAGGTCGTGGCCGCGGCCTCGGTGACCAAGGGCGCCCTCTACCACCAGTTCGACGGCAAGAGCGACCTGTTCCGCGCGGTCCTGGAGGAGGTACAGGCCGAGGTCTCCGCCCGTGTGGCTAAGGCCGCCGACGCCCATGACGATCCCTGGGCCCGGCTCACCGCGGGGTGCCGGGCGTTCCTCACCGCCAGCACGGACCCGCGTGTACAGCGGATCATGCTGGTGGACGGCCCCGCCGTACTGGGCTGGGCCGCCTGGCGGGCCATGGACGAAGCCGGATCGGCCCGCCACCTGACCGAGGCGCTCACCGAGCTCGCCGAGGCTGGACTGCTGCGCCCGCAGCCGATCGCCCCGCTCGCCCACCTGCTCTCCGGCGCGATGAACGAGGCCGCCCTGTGGCTGGCCGCGTCTGGAGCGGACGGCGACCCGGAGGAGGTGTGGACGGCGCTGTCGGGGATGCTCGAGTCGCTGCGGGCCGACCCGGCGGCGACCACGCGCGGTGAGCGATAGGCTGGCCCGCATGTCGGAGAGCGAACGGGAGGAGCGGGAGTTCAGGGCCGACTTCGTCCGGCGCTTCTCCGAGTACTGGCAGTCGCAGGGCCGCCCCCGCGCCGAGGGGCGCATCGTGGGCTTCCTCCTGGTCGCCGACCGCGAGGCGGTCACCGCCGAGGAGGTCGTCGAGGGCGCCCAGGTCAGCCGCGGTTCGGTCTCGCAGTCGGTGCGCCGCCTGGCGGACCTGGGCTTCGTCACCCTGACCGAGGCGCCCGACCGGCGCTCGCGGCTGATCACCATGGACGAGGACGTGTGGGGCGGGTTCCTGCGCAACGAGCGCGGCTACCTCAGGCAGCAGCGTGATCTGGCCAGGTCCGCCCTCGACCGGCTCCCCGCGCTGAGCGCCCCGTCCCGCAACCGCCTGCGCAACATGTACGACTACATGACCTGGCTCGACGACTACCACGACACCCTCCTCGCCCACTGGGAGGAGTACAAGGCGCGGCGGGACCGCTGAGCCGGGCGGGTGCGGGCCGGGCGGTCCGCCACCCGGCCCGGGCGTGCGACCCGCGGCGCGGCTCAGGGCCGCTCGTGCGGGATGACCAGCGGAGTCCTCGTCCGCGGGTCCGGCACCACATCGCAGGCCAGCCCGAAGACCTCCCCCACGAGCCGTGCGGTGACCACGTCCTCGGGCAGGCCGTCGGCGACCACACGGCCGCCGGACATCATCACCAGGCGCGTGGCGAACCGGGCCGCCTGGGCCAGGTCGTGCAGGACCGCCACGATGGTGCGGCCCTTCCGGTGCAGGTCGGCGAAGAGCTCCAGCAGCTCGTACTGGTGCGCGATGTCCAGGTAGGTGGTCGGCTCGTCCAGCAGCAGCACACCGGTGTCCTGAGCCAGGACCATCGCCACCCACGCTCGCTGGCGCTGCCCGCCCGACAGCGATCCCACCTGGACTCCGGCCAGGTCGGCCATCCCCGTGAGCTCCAGCGCCTCGTCGACGGCCTCCTCGTCACGCGGGCTCCACTGCCGCAACAGGGTGTGGTGCGGGAAGCGTCCGCGCGTGGCCAGGGCGCGGACGGTGATGCCCTCCGGCGCCAGCGGGCTCTGCGGGAGCAGTGCCAGGCGGCGGGCGACCGCCTTGGCACGCTGGGCGCGGATGTCGCGGCCGTGCAGCAGCACCCGACCCGACACCGGCGGGTTCACCCGGCCCAGCGCTTTGAGCAGGGTGGACTTACCGCACCCGTTGGGGCCGACGATGACGGTGAACTCCCCCTCCGCCACCTCCAGGTCGAGGTCGCGCACGACGGGGTCGGACCCGTACCCCAGGGTGAGGCCCTCCGCGGCCAGCACCGGACCGTTGCCCTCACTCACAGAACACCCTTTCGCCATTCACGAACCAACAGACATCCCAGGTACACGCCGCCCAGCGCCATGGTCAGGATGCCGACCGGCAGACCCTCCGCCGCCGGGGCCTGCTGCACGACCAGATCCGCCGCGGCCAGCAGGAGCGCCCCGACCAGCGCGGACACCGCCAGGTTCGGGCCTGGCGCCCCGGTGGTCCGGCGCGCGATCTGCGGGGCGGTCAGGGACACGAAGGAGATCGGCCCCGCGACGCTGACCGCGGCGGCCGACAGCACCACCGACAGCGTGATCGCACCCGTACGGGTGCGTCCGGCCCGGGCCCCGAGGGAGTCGGCGAGCTCGTCGCCCATCTCGTTGACCGCGACCGGTCCGGCCAGCGCCGCGGCGAACGGCACGGCCAGGGCGACCGCGATCCCGATGGTGGCGGCGTGGTCCCAGGAGCGGGCCCCGAGGCTGCCGTAGATGTAGGAGTGCAGGACGGAGGCCTCGTCCCTGGCCAGCACCGCGACGACGTACTGGGTGAAGGCGTGCGCCATGGCGGCCACACCGATACCCGCGACGATGAGGCGGCCTGGGTGGCGCAGCCCGCTGCCGGTGGCCAGGGCCACGGCCGCCATGGCCAGCGCCGACCCGGCCAGGGCTCCGAGCGGGACGGGGACGGCGCCGGGCAGCAGCAGGGCCGTGACGGCCGCTCCGGCCCCGGCGCCCGCGCCCAACCCGATCACGTCCGGGCTGCCCAACGGGTTGCGGGTGACGGACTGGAACAGGGCGCCCGCGATGCCCAGGGCGGCTCCGGCTCCCAGGGCCACGGCCAGGCGCGGCCCGCGCAGCCGTTCCAGCACGAAGGTCTCGGTGCCCTCCCCCGCGCCCGCGATGACGGCGGGCAGCCGGGTGAGCGGGACGCCGAGGCGGCCCAGCGTGAGGGTGAGGGCGGCGATCCCCACCAGCAGGAGGACGTACAGCGCGGTCCACAGGAGGGCGCGCGGGTGGAGCGGCAGTGCGATCACGCGCCCGACCCTCAGCACGGGACCCGCCGGCCCCCGGCTTCGCGCCGACCCGCGGCTCACGCCGTGCCCCGCATCCGGCGGACCACGTACAGGAGCACGGGCGCGCCGACGAACGCGGTGACCACGCCGACCATGAGCTCGATCGGCCGGGCGATCGTACGGCCCACGACGTCGGAGAGCAGCAGCAGCGTGGGGCCGACGAGCAGGGCGAAGGGCGCTTGGAGGCGAAAGTCCACGCCGACCAGGCCCCGGACGATGTGCGGCACGGCCAGTCCCACGAACGCGATCGGTCCCACGGCCGCGGTCGCCGCGGCGGCCAGGACGGTGGCCGCGACGAGGGCGCAGGCGCGTACCAGGACGGTGTTGGCCCCGGTGGACACGGCGGCCTCCTCTCCCAGGGCGAGGGCGTTGAGTCCTCCGGTCGCGAGCAGGGCCGCGACCGTCGCGGCGGCCACGACGGGAAGCACCGTCACGGCGACGTCGAGGTCCCGTCCGGCCAGGGAGCCGACGACCCAGTAGCGGTAGGTGTCGAACACCTCGGGCATGCTCAGCGAGACCGCCTGGACATAGGCGTTCAGGACGGCCGAGACCACCGCGCCGGCCAGGACGAGGCGGGCCATCCCGCCGTCACCGCCCCGGCTGCCCACGGCGTGGGCGGTCAGTCCGGCCAGGAGCGCGCCGGGCAGTGCCCACCACAGGGCTTCGGAGGTCGAGAGCGATCCGAACAGGGCGGTGGCCGTGACCACCGCGGCCCGCGCCCGCCGCTCCGGCGTTGACGCCGAGTAGTCCGGGATCGGCGAGCGGATTGCGGGTGACGCCCTGCATGAGGGTTCCCGCCAGAGCCAGCGCGGCCCCGACGAGGACGCCCACGGCGGTGCGCGGGACGCGGTTGGCCACCACGGCGGCGGTGAAGTCGTCCGCCTCACCGGTCAGGACCGCCCACAGTTCGGCGGGGGGGGTGGGCCGCCCGCCGAGGACGAGGCTGAGGACGACCGCCCCGGCCAGGGCCGCCGCACCCGCGCCGAGCGCGACGGTGGTGCGTGCGGGACCCCTCCGGGGCGGCGCCGGGAGTGTGTTCACGATCGGTGCTTCGGTCGGGTCAGCCCTCGGCCTTCTCCGCGGCCTCCTGGATCAGGGGCACGTAGCGGTCGATGACCCAGGGGACGGTGAGCGGGTTGATGATGGAGGAGGCGGTGACGAAGGAGGTGTCGTCGCTGGCGACCACGGAACCGCGCTCGATGGCCGGGATCGCCGCGTAGAGGTCCTGCGCCTCGATTTCGGCGCGGGTCTCGGCGTCGGTGTAGAAGGTGAAGATCAGGTCGCTGTCCCTGAGCTGGTCGGCGTTCTCCAGACCGATGAGCGCCGAGTCGGTGCCCTCGGTCTCGGGGAGGGTCTCCACGACCGGGTCGACGGTCAGACCCATGTTGCTGACCATGGCCACGCGCTGCTCGGTGGGCATGAGCACGCCGAGGGTGCCGGGGCCGTCGGTGTAGACGTAGGAGAAGACCAGTTCCTCGAACTCGGGGTGCTCCTCGGCGACCGCGGCGAACCGGCCCTCGATGTCCTCGATGAGTCCCTGGGCCTGCTCGGGCCGGCCCAGCGCCTGGCCGATGACCTCGATCTGCTCGTCCCACTCGGCGTTCCACGCCTCCTCGGCGTAGGCGACCGTGGGCGCGATGTCGGTGAGGATGTCGTACTGCTCCTGGGTGATCCCGGACCAGGGGGCCAGGATGACGTCGGGCTCCAGTTCGATGACGGCCTCGAAGTCGATGTCGTCGGCTCCGGTGAACTGGGTGGGCAGCTCGTCGCCCGCCTCGGTGACGGCCTCGTGGATCCACGGCAGGTAGCCGGTCTCGTCGCTGCCCCACTCATAGCTCTCGATGCCGACCGGGGTCACGCCGAGGGCGATCGCGGTCTCGGCCGATCCCTGACCGAGGGTGACCACGCGCTCGGGCGCCTCGGGGATCTCAGCCGAGCCGAGGGCGTGCTCGATGCTGACGGGGAAGGCCCCGTCGCCCGGGGCGGTCTCCCCGCCGTCTCGACCGGCGGGCTCGGCGCCGCAGGCGGCCAGGCCCACGGCCAGGAGGGCGGTCGTTCCGATACCGCCCAGGCGGCGGAGAGTGGAGTCCATGCTGACGCTGCTTTCTTCGTGACGGGGAGGAGGTCGCCTCGTGTCCGGGAGGCCGCGCGGGGTGGGGACCCCAGGGGTGTCGCGGAGGACAGAACAGGACAATCCTGGCGAGAACCAAGGTTAGTCTAACCTCACTTCTCGCCTATTTCAAAAAATCTGAAACCTCTGGGCGCGCCAACTCCCCACCTCAGCGACGTTCCACCCGCCACACGGGGACCTGTGCCAGGGTGGATCCGGACAGGCCCGCGGCGCGCGGCCGGGCCCGGGACGGACGAGGGGAAGACATGTGCCTGTGTGGAACCGGTGAGACCGTTCGCTCCCGTACCGGCGAGACGGCGGCGGACGTGCCGCCGTCGGCGGCCCCGGCGGTTCC
>NZ_ANBC01000277.1 GCF_000341125.1 Nocardiopsis lucentensis DSM 44048
TGAGCCACGTGGTCTCACCGACCATGCCCACGTTCGACGTCGAAAAGCCGCACCGGGAGCCGACCGGCCCGCCTCCGGCGGAGGGCGAGTTCGGCTTCTGGTTGCAGCGGTGGACGTTCACCGAGCACACCGGCACCCACCTGGACGCGCCCGGGCACGTGATCGGCGGAGGCAGGACCGTCCCGGAGATCCCGCCGCACGAGCTGGTCGCCCCCGCGGCCGTCATCGACGTCCGGGACCGGGCGGCCGAGGATCCCGACACGGTGGTGACGGTGGACGACGTGCTGGCCCACGAACGGGTCCACGGGCCGATCCCGCCCGGGGCGGCGGTGCTGATGAACTCCGGCTGGGACGCCCGGTGGACGCGGGGCGACGAGGCCGTCCGGGGCGTCGGCGAGGACGGGAGCTGGCACTTCCCCGGGTTCGGTCCGGAGGCGTGTGAGTTCCTCGTGGCGCGGCGCGGCGTGGCCGGGGTCGGGGTGGACACCCTGAGCACCGACCCGGGGAACTCGACGGAGTACCCGGCACACGAGGTCGTCGGTCGAGCCGACCGCTGGGGCCTGGAGTGCCTGCGGGGTCTGGACCAGCTGCCGCCGAGCGGGGCGACGATCGTGGTCGGCGTGTTCCCCGGCCAGGACGCCTCGGGCGGCCCCTGCCGGGTCCTCGCGCTCTGGTGAGTCAGGCCAGGCGGTCAGCCGGTGTGCTTGTGGTGCTTGCCCGTCACCGGCTTGGCGCGCGGCGCCGGCGCGCGGCGCGCGTCCGACCGGCCCGCCTCGAAGGCCCGGCGGTCA
>NZ_ANBC01000278.1:0-7421 GCF_000341125.1 Nocardiopsis lucentensis DSM 44048
TGGAACACGATATCGACCCACAGCGCGGCGGCGCCCCCCACACCGGCCGACGGGCTCAGCACGGTGTACAGCCACGGGGAGCCGAGCAGGACGACCAGGCTCGCGAGGACGGCGACGGCCATCCCGGTGGACTGGGCGAACACCTCGCGGGCGTACCGCCAACCGAAGACCGCGACGGCGGCCGCGGCCCCCAGCATGAGGGCGTCCCACACGGTGAGCACCGTCAGCAGCCCTGGACCGGCCGCCGCGGGCGCGGAGACGAACAGCATCGAGGCGAGAAGATAGGCCAGGAGCGCCACGACGGCGACGACGGCGACGACGGCTCCGGCCCTGAGCAAGCGCGGCACGGGAACTCCTCCTCGGGCAGGGCGCGACCGGGTGGGAACGGCCTGACCCGACACTCGACTCATACCCGTTGACCTGGCCCGTCATCCGTGTTGGGCTCGCATCATGGACAGCTTCGTCCCCGTTGAGACCGACGCCTGGGCGGTCGGCGCCCCCGGACCGATCGACACTCGCCCGCTCCGCCGGGTGCGGCGGACGGTCGGACCGCCCACCGGGCGTCGGGTCGTGGTGCGGGTGCGGGTGTGCGCCGTCTGCCGGACCGACCTGCACCTGGCCGAGGGCGACCTGCCGCCCCGTGCGCCCGGCACGGTACCGGGCCACGAGGTCGTCGGAGACGTCGTGGCCGTCGGGGAGTCGGCGCGGCTCCTGACCCCGGGCACCCGCGTCGGCGTGGCCTGGCTCGCCTCCACCTGCGGCGAGTGCCGCTACTGTCGGCGCGGGGACGAGAACCTGTGCCCCGACTCCACCTACACGGGCTGGGACACCGACGGCGGGTACGCCCGGTACCTGACCGCCGACGAGCGCTACGTCCACCCCCTGCCGGAGGGGCTCGCGGACGGGACCGCCGCGCCGCTGCTGTGCGCGGGCATCATCGGGTACCGTGCGCTCGCCAGAGCGGAACTGCCCGGGGGCGGGACCCTCGGAATCTACGGGTTCGGGGCCTCGGCCCACCTCACGGCACAGGTCGCGCTCGCCGCCGGGGCCCGGGTCCACGTCATGACCCGCTCCGAGCGGGCACGGGAACTCGCGCTGCGGCTGGGCTGCCACTCGGCGACCGGAGCCCGCGGAACCCCGCCCGAGCCGTTGGACTCGGCGATCCTGTTCGCCCCCGTCGGCGACCTGGTCCCCACCGCCCTCTCGGCGCTGGACCGAGGCGGGACACTCTCGATCGCGGGGATCCACCTCACCGACGTCCCACCCCTGAACTACCAGCGGCACCTCTTCCAGGAGCGCACGATCCGCAGCGTCACCGCCAACACCCGTACCGACGCACGCGAGTTCCTCGCCCTGGCCGCCGAGCACCCGCTGACGGTCGAGACCACGCCCTACCCCTTCGAGCGGGCCGACCACGCTCTGGCGGACCTGGCCGCCGACCGGGTCGACGGCGCCGCCGTCCTGACCGTGGGAGACAGTTGACGACGGCTCCCGGGAAGCCGGGCTCAGACCCGATGGGCGACCAGGACCGGGCACGGCGCGTGGTGCAGCAGCGCGTGCGCGACCCCGCCCAGGGCCAGCCGGGCGAACCCCCGGGTGCCCCGGGCCCCGACCGCGATCATCCGCGCGCCCGCCGCGGCGTCGATCAGTGCGTTCGTGGGCTGCCCCCGTACGACCCGGCGGACCACCTCCACGTCCGGGAAGTCGGACAGGTGACGCGCCAGGACCGCGTCCAGGGCCGCCCCCTGCGTCTCGGACATCTCCTCGTCCACACGCGCCCACGGGCCGAGCCCGGAGGAGGAGAACACGGGAGGCGACCACGCCCACACCGCGCAGACCCGGTCACCGTGGTAGGACGCCGTACGCAACGCCGCCACCACGGCGCAGTCCGCGTGCCGGGATCCGTCCACGCCCACCACGATCCCGCTGGCCTCCGAGGCACTCCCCTCCTCCCCCACGACCAGCACGTATCCGGGGGCGTGCGCCGCCACCTGGTAGGCCACCGATCCGATCCGCATGCCGGGGAAACCGCCCCGCCCGCGGCTCCCGACGACGATGACGTCGAACTCCCGCCCGTGCCTGAGCAACTCCTCCGCGGGCGATCCGGTGACCACACGCACGTCGACGTCCAGGCCGGGCCAGTGCTCGCGCACGTACGCACCGGCCACATCAGCCGCCGCCACCGCCTCACGCTCCAACAGGTCCGAGGGCCAGCGCGACGCCGAATCGGCCAGGCCGACTTCGTAGACGGTCATCAGCGTCAGTCCGCCCGCCCGGTACACCGCTTCCCGGGCGGCGCACTCGACGGCCCGCAGACAGGGTTCCGAGCCGTCCACCCCTACCAGGATCGATCCCACGAGCGTCCCCTCCGTCGTCCTCGGTTCTCATCGTCTCCCGGGCACCGCGCGCCCGTCACCGCGACACGACGGCGCCCCGGACGTCGAACCCTACCCAGAAACGGCACACGTGGCCTCCCCTTTACCTACGACACGGCCACCGGCGCGTATCGTCGAACATGGGGCCGTGCCACTCGACGTGACATGGGGAGGGGCCGTGTCCGACACGACCGCGCGGCGTGAAGACACCTCAGACCGCGCACCGGGGCTCGGGGACCTGGGTGAGGAACTGCTCCGGACGATCCGGGCGGTGGGCGCCCACGCCGGAGCCGTCTACCTGTGCGAGCCCGACGACTCCACACTCGTGATGTCCGTGCTGTCGGGGGTGGCGCGCGACCTCGTGCGCTCCTGGTTCCGGGTCGCCCTCACCACCGGCCTCCCGGTCGCCGAGGCGGCCCGGGAGCGGCACCTGGTGTGGCTGCCGAGCGGCGAGGAACTGGCCCAGCGCTTCCCACGTGCGGCGATCACCGTTCCCTACGACTTCGCGACGATCGCCTACCCGCTGGTGAAGGACAAGGAGGTGCTCGGCGGGTTCTTCACGATCGGACGGTCCGACCGGCCGGGGTTGTCGAGCACCGAACGCCAGGCCCTGGCCGAGAACGCGCGGGCGATGGTCGACGTCCTGGAACGCGCCCGGTCCATGGGGCAGCCGATCCATCCCACGCCCTCGCCCTACATGCTGCGGCCCCCTCCCCAGTCCTCGGACCCCGGCGAGGCGCTCGCCGCACTGGTCGAGCGGCTGCCCGAGGGGATGTGCTCCCTGGACGTCAACGGCCGTGTCACCCTGGTCACCGACGCCGCGGCCAAACTCCTGGGCAGGCCCCGTGAGGAGATCATCGGCCACCGGCCCTGGACCGCGCTGCCGTGGCTCGACAACCCCGTCTACGAGGACCGGTACCGGGCGGCGGTGCTCAGCCACCGGTCGACGGAGTTCGTGGCGTTGTGCCCGCCGGACCACTGGCTGTCGTTCCGGCTCCACCCGGGTGAGACGGGTATCAGCGTGCTGATCGCCCCGACGGAGGTCGAGTGGGAGGGCGAGGAACCGCACGCCCGGCAGGCGCCGACCCGGGCCAGCGTGCTCTACCACATCCTCCACCTGGCCTCCGCGCTGACCGAGGCCGCGAGTGTCAACGACGTGATCGACCTGGTCGCCGACGAGATCGTCCCGGCGGTGGGCGCGAGCGCGCTGGCCCTGTTCACCAACGTCCACGAGCGGCGGCGGCTGCGCCTCATCGGCCAGCGGGGGTTCGACCCCGCGTTCGTGGCGGGCATCGACGGTGAGTCCGCCGACGCCAGCGCCCCCGCAGCCCGGGCGGCGACCACCGGTGTGCCCGGGTTCTTCCGCTCCCTCAAGGAACTGGAGATGGTCTATCCGTCACCTGACGTGCACGTCCAAAAGGACATGGAGGGATGGGCGTTCCTGCCGCTGGTGGCGTCGGGGCGCCCGGTCGGCGCGTGCATGCTCGGCTTCACCCGGCCGCACAACTTCACGGTGCAGGAGCGGGCGGTGCTCAACTCCCTCGGGGGCCTCATCGCCCAGGCGCTGGAGCGGGCCCGGTTGTACGACCTCAAGCTCGACCTGGCGCGGGGCCTCCAGGCTGGGATGCTCCCGCGCTGGCTCCCGCGGGTCGACGGGTTGGCGAGTGCCGCCCGCTACCTTCCGGGGACCGAGGGCATGGACATCGGCGGCGACTTCTACGACCTGATCCCGCTCAGTCCGGGCCGCGTCGCCGCGGTGATCGGAGACGTGCAGGGACACAACGTGACCGCGGCCGCTCTGATGGGGCAGCTGCGCACCGCGGTCCTGGCCTACGCGACCGCCCGGGACGGGCGTCCGGGAGAGGTGCTCACCCAGACCAACCGACTGCTGTGCATGATGGAGTCGGAGCTGTTCGCCAGCTGCCTCCTGCTGCGTCTGGACATGGTGTCCGGGCAGGTGTGCATGGCGCGGGCAGGACACCCCGAACCGCTGGTGAGCGGCCCCGGAGGGGGCCGTGTCCTGGAGTCGCCGGACGGGCTGCTGCTGGGGATCGACCCGGACGCCGAGTACCCGGAGACGGTGTTCGACCTGCCCACCGGTACGACGCTGGCGCTGTACACCGACGGGTTGATCGAGGCGCCGGGCAGCGATCTGGACGAGGCCAAGACGGAGATGGCCGAACGGCTCGCGACGCTCCATCAACTGCCGGTCGACCAGGCCGTCGACGAACTGACCTCCGACGTGAACGCCGTCGCCCACCGCAGGGACGACACCGCGCTGCTGCTCCTGCGCGCCATCCCGTGAGCGCGTGCGCCGGCGCCGCGGACGGCGCCGGTCAGCCCGCGCCGCCGCCGATGCGGCGCCGCAGCCAGTCCGGCGTGTGCTCGGCGTCGCGGGGGAAGTACAGGGCGTCGGCGACGTAGCCGGCGTCCCCGGGGTCGAGGCCGAAGGCGGGTTCGTCGTCGTAGGAGTAGCGCACGCGGTAACGGCCCGGGCGCGTGACGACGTACTCCGCACCGAACCAGGTGCCCCTACCCGGGGTGTACACGCCCTCCCGCAACCGGGACAGGGCGCGGTGCGCCCGGTACGGCCTCGGGAGCGGTGTGACCTCGCCGGACGGGCCGACCGCGCGGTACTCCACGCCCTCGTATCCCAGCAGGGTCCGGTAGGAGAGGCGGAGCTCGCGCCAGTCCTGGGGAGCCTGCTCGACGAGTTCCCGTCCGATCTCGACCAGGACCTCCTTCTGCTCGTCCGGGGACAGGGACCGGAGGGGGGCGCTGGGCGATCCGCCCGGCTCCACCGTGAGGGCGGGCGGGGACCAGCGCGCCTCCTCCGTGGCGAGACGCGCCCACTCCGGGCGCCATCGGGGTGCGCGTGCGCGCACCTCCTCGACGACCGTGTCGGGCCAGACCCGGCCGCCCGACGGATCACGTGGCGGGTGCCAGTGCGGCCAGTGGTCGTAGGCGCGGTCCACCTCCACGGTCTGCGCCGTGACGACCATCCGGACGAAGAACCACCGTCCGTGCTCGGGATGGGCCTCCGCCTCGCGCAGGGCCTTCAGGAGTGGGAGCAGGTCAAAGCCCATGACCTGCTCACCGGACTCCCTGGTGATCCGCCAGCTGGCCAGTGGTGAGTAAGTGAGCGTGGTGCCGGCGCCAGGGTCGAGCGCGTTGCCCCGGATCCAGTCCGCGACCCGGTCCAGCTCCGGGCTCGGCGCGGGGGTCGGCCGCTCCGTCTCCCCCGCGCGGCGCATCGCGTCACCGATGAGCAGCCCCCACTCGAAGTCACCGATGGCCCGAAGCGCGGGCCGTTCGGGCCTGCTGAGCCCGGCGGCCATGGCGGGGCGCTCCGTTCCCGGCGCCAGTCCGGTCCGCCGGGCGATGTCCATGGCGGCGTCCACGTCGTGCTCGTCGGGTGCGACGAGTTCGCGAACCGCCGTCACGTCAGCGCGGTCGATCGTTCCGGACTCCGCGCCGAGCAGCACACGCCGGACCGCCGCGCGCACGGCGTCGTGGGTCGCCTCCGACGACCGTCCCCTTCTCAGATGGTTCGTCAGAGCGGCCACGGCCTCGTCGGTGGCGACCAAGCCCCCGAGGAGGATCGCCAGTCCGTCGTCCTCCAGGTCGTCCGGATAGGGTGCGCGCGCCCACGCGCCGTCCCACCAGTAGACGAACCCGACCTGTTCGGCGGCCTCCAAACCGCCGACCCACTCCCAGGGCAGCCAGGCCGGGGCTCCCCGGAGCAGATCGAGGGAGTCCGGCAGGAGTTCGAGGGTGCCGCTGCACTCGTGGTCGTAGCCGACCAGGACGGCGCGGTTCCCCTCAACCCAGGTCAGACGCCAGGTGTTACCGCCGCCGTCGTCGTAGAACAGGATCCGCCCGTCGAGGCTCAGGGGGGTCCAGCAGCCGACCTCGGCCAGGGCCGCCATCGCCGCGGCGCGCGCCCACAGCAGGTGGGCAGGGGGGAGGTCGTCGGGGCGTCCGGGGTAGTGGAACGGCACGGGGACTCTTCCTGTCGTCGGTTCTCCGGGAAGAGTAGGGGCGCGGAGGGACAAACCGTGCGGACCCTTCCGTACCGTGGGCGGGGGCGGCCGTCAGTCCGTACGGGTGAACTCGAACGTGGCTCCGTCCGCGTTGTGGAAGACGTACTCGACCGAGTAGGTCATCAGTTCCGCGGACTCCCCGGGGCGCAGGGTGGCCGACTCCTCCTCGTCCCGGCGGGTGCGCTCCTCCTCCCGCTCCACGGTGACCTCGGCGCTCTGGTCGTCGGCGACCGCGATCTCGAACTCGAAGTCCACGCGCTTCGTGTCACGAAGGTCACCGGAGTACTGTGCGCCGACGACCACCACGGTGCAGTCGCCGTTGCGGCACTGTCGGCTGTTCATACCCGAGCAGGAGGTCGAGGCGAGCGCCACGAGGAGGGTCACGCCACAGGCGGCGAGTGCGCGCGGCTTCATGTCTGTCATGCCCTTCCGATCCGGTGCCGGGGGATTCCCGGTCGATGAGCGGGGCCAGGCTAGCAGCACGGGCGGGAACGCCATCTCACGAACGTCCGGATCTCAGCGCGCGATGACGGAAACGCGAAGCGCCTCCCCCTCATGTCCTGGGTGAGGGGGAGGCGCGCGGGGTTTCGACCGTCTCGGCGGCTCAGGGACGCTGCGGCGGACCGGTCAGGGGCGCCTTCACCGGCGCCGCCAGCCCGACGAACACCACCATCTCGTGACCGCCCGGGTTGGTCAGACGGGGCCGGATCTGCCAGTTGTTGGCCAGCCAGACGTTGCCGGACGGGTCGATCTGGATCCCCGTGTTCCGCAGGAGCGCGTCGCTGGTGTAGCCGGTCTCCGCAGGGGAGATGGATTGGCCGGTCCGGTGCCCGGGCGGGCAGGCGGAGGTGTCGGCGCCGCACAGGTGGGCCACCCGCTGACCCCCGAAGTTGGCGACCCAGACGTCGCCCTCCGGGTCCAGGGTGACGCCGTAGCCCGCACCGTAGACACCGCCGCCGGAGAACGGGGCGCCGGGAGCGGCCGACCCGCCCGGTGAGGGCGG
>NZ_ANBC01000278.1:7428-14828 GCF_000341125.1 Nocardiopsis lucentensis DSM 44048
GGTCGACCTCCCTACCGCCGATGGTCACCACGAGGCGGCCGTCCGAGTCGAAGCGCCAGTCCAGGGCCCCGGAGTACTGAGAGCACCGGGAACCGTTGGAACCGTCCCAGAACTGGTTCGAGCCATCGGCGTCGCCCCTGGTCCGGTCGGTCGAGCCACCGTCGCAGGAGGTGTTGTCGCGAAACACCGAGTCGCCACCGTCGAACTGGAAGTTGCGCTCCTCGTTGCCGACGCCCAGGTTGTTCGAGACCGTCATGCCGCCGGGGTTCGAGTTGTAGGTGAACCCGTGCTTGCCGTTCTCGAAGGCGATGCTGTGGTGAATGTGGTGGTCCACCTCGATGCCCGAACCGCCGAGCTTGAACCCGTTGCGGTCGCCGTCCGAGTGCTGGGAGCCGTCCGAGAGCGAGCCGTTGCCGAACGCCAGCGAGTGTTCGATGGTCACCTCGCCGATCGGGCCCGTGTCCGACTTGGTGAACAGGTCGTAGCCGTCGTCGATGTTGTTGTACGCCACGGTGTACCGGAACACGTTCCCGTCCCCGACGGTGAGCTTGGGGGCGAACCCGTCGGCGTCCTCACCGTCGGAGTCGGCGTTGTCGTGCGAGACCGTGCTGACGATCAGGTTGTTCGAGGGCCACTGCGACCGGGGAGCCCCGGCGGTGTACCGCGACAGCTGCAGCCCGGTGTCGTGGTTGTACCGGGTGGTCACCCGCTCGATGATGTTGTCGTTGCCGCCCAGCAGGATTCCGTTGTCGCCGGCGTGCTCGACGATGACGCCGTTGATGTGCCACCAGTCGCCGCCGACGGCGAGTCCCCTGTTGGAGGAGTCCTCGCTCTGGGCTGAGAAGTTCAGCACGGGGGTCTCACCGGGGTGGGCGAACAGCTCGTTGCGGTCGCTCGACAGACCATCGTTCCCCGGCGCGATGTGAACCGTCTCGGAGAAGTCGTAGGTACCGCCGCGCATGTAGATCGTCCCGCCGGGCTCGATCCGGTCGATCGCCGAGGTGAGCGTCGTCGGGTCGGACTCGGTTCCGGGGGCGCTGTCGCTCCCGTCCGGAGCCGCGAAGAGCTCGTCGCCCGAGGGCGGCGGGGTGTCGCCTCCACCGTCGGGCGGCGAACCGGCGTAGGTCTCGAACTCGGCGACGCGGGGGGTGCCGTTCGAGCTGGTGATCTCGAAGTCGATCTTGCGCAGCGCCGTCGCCTCGAAGGCGATCACACCCGCTCCGCTACCGCTGGTCAGGACGGCGCCGGTGTCGTGGTCGACGACCTGCCACGAGCCGATGTCGCCTTCGGCTCCGGCCGCCTCGCGGATGTTGATCGCGGACACCGTGGTGTCGGAGCCCCACTTGACCGAGATGCGACCGGTCGAACCGCTCGGCGACCAGTAGGTGCTCATGTCGCCGTCGACGACATTCCCGTAGCTGGTCCCGCCGGCCTTGCTGGAGCCGTCGGCGCCGGCCCCGATGCTGAGGTTGGTCCCGTCGGGAGGATCAGTCGGATCCGGGTCACTCGGTTCCGGGTCACTCGGATCGTGCGCTTCGCAGTCGCCGTCCGAGACCCGGTTGCCCTGGCCCGCGCCCGCGGTCTGGTCCAGTACCTCCGGCACGCAGCCGGCGTCGTCGAGCTCGTAGGAGTACGGAATGCTCACCGACGTGTTGGACCGCGGGTCGGGTCCGGCGGGGTGGTTCTCGTCGCCCTGGCCGGACCAGGTCACGTTGTCGAAGATGTTGCCGCTGACCTCCCAGAAGCCCCTCTCATTGGTGTAGAAGGTGCCCAGGACGTCCTTGGAGTCCTCGAAGTGGTTGTTCTCCACCTTCGCGCTGGCCCCGGCCCGAGAGTTGATGCCGGACTTGTTCAGCCCCACGTAGTGGTTGTTGTACATGTGCCCCGTGCCGCCGCGCAGCAGGGGCGCGCGCGAGTCGATGTTCTCGTACCGGTTGTGGTGGTACGTGACGTAGCCGTTCGAGAGGTCGCTCTCGCTGGACCCGACCAGGCCGCCGCGTCCGGAATCGCGCAGGACGCTGTAGGAGAGGGTCACGTACTGGGTGTTGTTCTTCAGGTCGAAGAGGGCGTCATAGCCCTCCGACTCCCCGCCCGATGCCTCCAGGGTGACGTGGTCGACCCAGACGTTGCGGACGTCCTTCTCCATCCCGATGGCGTCACCGCCGTTGGACGTGGGCGAACCGGACTTCTTGACGTTCCGGACGGTCACGTTCTGGATGATGATGTTGCGGGACTCCCGGATGTGGATGCCCAGTTGGTCGAACACGGCTCCGCCACCGCTGCCGACGATCGTGACGTTGCTGATCTTCTTGAGCTCGATCACGTCGTCGGACGTGTCGCAACCATCGCCCGACACCTTGGAGGTGTTGCCGTGGTTGATGGTCCCTTCCACCTCGATGATGATCGGAGTGCTGGTGCTGGGCCGGTCGCACAGGGCCTGGTGGATCTGGGTTCCGGTCGTGGCCCGTACCGTCTGTCCGCCCGCGCCGCCGGTGGTCCCGCCGTTCTGAGTCGCATACCCCGTAGCGCCGTCGGCCTGCGCCGACGCCTGGTACATCGGTAGGGCCAGACCAGCCGTCACCACGGCCGCAGTGGCCAAAAACNGCACGATTGATCGTCTCACCGCTTACCTTTCCTCGTAGAGGATGAGCGCTGACGCGCTCTCACCCGAGAGTAAAGAAAGCGCTTTCCATGTCAAGAGGGGTTCGTGCCGCCATTTTCGGAAGGTCGAACACCCCGACCGCCCCTCATCCCTGTGTCCTGCGGCTTCATCGGCATGCGACGTCGATTTCGGAATCGGGCGCCTCAAGGCGCGCGGCCGATGGGACCGTCTCGTCGACAACGCGCCGGCCGGCCACAGGCGCCCGTCGCGGTCGGGGAAGCGCCATGGCGAGGCAGGGAGAAGACCTTCGGCCGCACCAGTGCGCACGCACCCCTCCCCCACTCTCCGGACGCCTCCCCGCCCCGGACGGCGGATGCTCCAAACCACGGCGAAACGGGACGGTCGTGCCGCCACGGGCGACCGAGGAAAGCGCTCTCACATGGGTGGCGCGCCCTGGACGAAGAGGTCTTTCCCGGTCCAGCAGCACCCAGACCTTCCGACGGGCCCGGAAACGGTGATGTCCCGACCGACCAGACGGATCGGACGGGATGCCACCGCCGGCACACCGCCGCGGGCGCGCGATCGGATCGGAATCGGCCAAGCCTCCCGGCTGGCCTGAACGCGGGAGCGCGGACGGCACCGCCGGCACCGCACCGGCCAACCCCCTCCGTGCCCCGGGTCACAGAACGTCGTCGAACGTGTGACGCGCACCACTGCGCAGAAAGCGCCTCGCGTCGAACCCCGTTCGACGACAGCGCGTGTTCTCCGCACCGTGAGCAGGGTCCGTTGAAGCGTGCCGTCGATGTGTCAACCATGGCCCGCCAGCGGAAGCACGCTCCGACGACCAGCTGTGAAGCTACGTCGTGCCTGCGAGACGACCCCGGCATCCCCCGCGTGCCCGCACACGACAAGGAGCAAACGTATGGATGTGCTGAACAGTGCCATCGGTAGCCTGAACGACGCCTTGTGGGCCTACCTGGTCATTCCCCTGCTGGCCATCGTCGGCGTCTACTTCACGGTGCGCTCCCGCGCCGTCCAGCTCAGGCTGGTGCCCGAGATGCTGCGCACCCTGCGCAGCCACCCGGAGTCGGCTCCCGACGGCCGGAGGGCCATCTCGGCGTTCCAGGCGTTCTCGATCTCGGCGGCCTCCCGGATCGGGACGGGCAACATCGTCGGAGTGGCGGTCGCGATCGCCCTCGGCGGCCCCGGGGCGGTGCTGTGGATGTGGCTGATGGGCATCGTCATGGGCTCGGCCGCGTTCGTCGAGTCCACCCTCGCCCAGCTGTTCAAAGTCAAGGACGAGACCGGATTCCGCGGTGGTCCGGCCTACTACATGACGCTCGGGCTCAAGGCTCGATGGATGGGCGTGCTGTTCGCCGTCGCCATCATCTTCACCTTCGGATTCGCGTTCAACGCGGTGCAGGCCAACAGCATCGCCAGTGCCGTGAGCGGTTCGGTGTCGACCGCGACCGGCGCGCAGGCCCCGGGGTGGATCGCGCCCACCGTGGGTGTCGCGCTGGCCGTCCTCGCCGCGCTCGTGATCTTCGGCGGCGTGCGCCGCATCGCCCACGTCGCGCAGACCGTGGTGCCGTTCATGGCACTGACCTACCTCGTCATCGGCCTGGTCGTGGTCGGAATGAACGTCGACCAGATCCCCGTCGTGCTCACCGACATCGTGAGCTCGGCGTTCGGCCTCCGCGAGTTCGGCGCCGCCGGCGTCGGCACGGCGATCATGATGGGCATCCGCCGCGGCCTGTTCTCCAACGAGGCGGGCATGGGCTCCGCCCCCAACGCGGGGGCGACGGCCTCGGTCAGCCACCCGGTCAAGCAGGGCCTGGTCCAGACACTCGGTGTCTACTTCGACACCCTCGTCATCTGCTCGGTCACCGCGTTCATCATCCTGGTCTCCAAGCCCGTGTACGGCGACGAGGTCGGCGCCGAGCTCACCCAGAAGGCGCTGGAGGCGAACCTCGGCGCCTGGTCCCTGCACCTGCTCACCGTGATCATCTTCCTGTTGGCGTTCACGTCGCTGGTCGGCAACTACTACTACGGCGAATCCAACCTCAGGTTCCTGACCAGCCTGCCGACGGCCCTGCCGGTGTACCGCGCGGTCGTGGTCGCCATGGTGTTCCTGGGCGCCGTCGCCTCGCTCGACCTGGTGTGGAGTTTCGCCGACACCACCATGGGGTTCATGGCCGTGATCAACCTGGTCGCCATCGCCCCGCTCGGCACACTCGCCCTGCGCCTGCTCCTGGACTACCAGCAGCAGCGTAAGCAGGGACTGAACCCGGTCTTCACCCGAGACCGGCTGCCCGATGTCGAGGGCATCGAGTGCTGGGAGCCCCAGCCGGCCGACGAGCACGATCCGCGGTCCGCTCCGGGCGTTCGTTGACCCGGTCCCCCGGGCGAACCCCACCGACCGCTGCCGGGACGCGGTCCGTACCCGCCACGAGCGGATCCGGTCCGCGTCCCGATCCAGGACTCTCCGAGGCGAGAAGGACACGATGAGCCAGATCGTACTGATCAGCACTGGCGGGACGATAGCCAGTCGCCGAACCGGGAGCGGGTACACCGCCACGCTGACCGGGCCCCGGCTCCTCGATGGGACCAGCGTCCCCCACGGCCTGCGGGTCCAGGTGCGGGACCTGTTCACCGTGAACAGCTCAGCGCTCACCACGGCCCAGCAGCTGACCCTGCTGGGCGCCGTGCACGAGGCGCTGGCCGATGACCGGATCGACGGCGTCGTGGTGACCCACGGCACCGACACGTTGGAGGAGTCGGCGTTCCTGCTCGACCTGCATCACCACGACCGCCGACCGGTGGTGTTCACCGGCGCGCAGCGACCGCCGGACCACGACGACAGCGACGCGCCGGCCAACCTCCGCGACGCCCTGGCCGTCGCCGCCTGCGGACACGATCTCGGTGTGCTGGTGGTGTTCGACGGCTTGGTGCACGCCGCGCGCGGCACCGCGAAACAGCACACGCTCGCCGTCGACGGGTTCGGCGACCCGTCCGGCCCGCGGATCGGCGACGTCTCCCAAGGCCGTGTGCTCGTACGGCGCCGGCCCCCGCGGCGGCCGGCGCTCGCGTTGCCGTCACCCGACGTCCCCGTGCCTCGGGTCGACATCGTCACGCACCACACCGGCGCCGATCCGCTGCTGCTGCGGGCGGCTGTCGCGGCCGGGGCCCAGGGCGTCGTGCTGGCCGGTACCGGCGCCGGCAACGCCACCCCGGCGTTCGTCGGCGCCGTGGCCGAGGCGGTCTCCGCCGGGGTGCTCGTCGCGCTCACCAGCCGGGTGCCCGCCGGCCCGGTCACCGGGATGTACACCGGCGGCGGCGCGGTCGACCTGATCGCGGCCGGAGCGGTGCCGAGCGGAACACTGCGCGCCCCGCAGACCCGGATGGCCGTGCTCTCCGCCCTGCTGCACCACACCGATCCAGCGGAGCGCACCGCGACGATGCGCCGACTGCTCTCCGGCGGACCGAGATCCTCACACCTACCGACGACGGACGGAGCCCTCCGATGACCCCGACCCCGAGAAACGGGCACCGTGCGGAGCACGATCTGCTCGGATGGCGCGAGGTGCCCGCGGACGCCTACTACGGCATCCACACCCTGCGCGCGGTGGAGAACTTTCCCATCACCGGTATCCCCCTGTCAGCCCACCCGGAGCTGGTGACCTCGCTCGCGGCGGTGAAGCTCGCGGCCGCTCGCGCCAATCGCGACCTGGGACTGCTCGTCGGCGACAAGGCGGCCGCGATCGAGAAGGCGTGCCTGGAGATCCTGGAGGGCCGCCTGCACGAGCAGTTCGTCGTCGACGTGATCCAGGGCGGGGCGGGCACCTCGTCCAACATGAACGCCAACGAGGTGATCGCCAACCGCGCGTTGGAGCACCTCGGCCGTGCCAGGGGCGACTACCGCCACCTGCACCCGCTGGAGGACGTCAACGCCGGTCAGAGCACCAACGACGTCTATCCGACCGCCGTCAAGATCGCCCTGCACCTGTCCGCCCACCGGTTGTCGGACGCCATGGAGCACCTCGGGTCGGCCTTCGGCGCGAAGGCCGCCGAGTTCGGCGACGTGCTCAAGGTCGGCCGGACCCAGCTCCAGGACGCCGTACCGATGTCCTTGGGCCAGGAGTTCGGCGCCTATGCGGTGATGCTCGTCGAGGACCGGTCGCGGCTCTCCGAGGCGTGCTCCCTGCTGCACGAGATCAACCTCGGCGGGACCGCGATCGGCACCGGGCTCAACGCCCACCCCGCCTACCCCGCCGCCGCCTGCGAGCACCTGGCCGCGCTGCTGGGGATCCCGTTGACAGTGGCTCCCGACCTGGTCGAGGCCACCCAGGACGCCGGAGCGTTCGTGCAGCTGTCGGGCGTGCTCAAGCGCATCGCGGTGAAGCTGTCCAAGACCTGCAACGACCTGCGGCTGCTGGCCTCCGGCCCGCGCGCGGGGCTGGGCGAGATCACCCTGCCCGCGGTGCAGGCCGGGTCGAGCATCATGCCAGGCAAGGTCAATCCGGTCGTCCCCGAGGTGGTCAACCAGGTCGCGTTCGAAGTGATCGGCGGCGACCTGACCGTCACCATGGCCGCCGAGGCCGGTCAGTTGCAGCTCAACGCCTTCGAGCCGATCATCGCGCACCGCCTGCTGTCCGGTCTCGCCCAGATGGGCGCTGCCTGCCGGACCCTGGCCGACCGCTGCGTCGCGGGGATCACCGCCAACCGGGAGCACCTCGCCCGGCAGGTGGAACAGTCCATCGGCCTGGCCACCGCGCTCAACCCGCACCTCGGCTAAGAG
>NZ_ANBC01000279.1 GCF_000341125.1 Nocardiopsis lucentensis DSM 44048
CGCCACGGAGGCGCTGACCACCGGAGCCAGCGTGCCCGAGATCGTGCTCGCCAAGGGCCTGCTCACCGAACCGCAGCTGCGCGAGATCCAGACCGGCTTCACCGCGACCGGGACGTCCACCGCGTCGTCTCCCCGGTGAGAGCCGCCCCGGGCGTCCCGCGCCCCTGTCCCCCATCACGCGGGTCCCGTCCCCTACGTGGTTCGTATCATAAGGAGTTATGGCCGCCGCAATCGAACTGGACGCGATCGACTGGGCCATCCTCGAACAGCTCCAGAAAGACGCCACCATTCCCAACAAGCAGCTGGCGGAACAGCTGGGGATCGCCCCGTCGACCTGTCTGCTGCGCGTCCGTCGGCTGCGCGAGAGAGGCGTCATCACCGGGATCCACGCGCACGTGTCGTCGACGGCCATCGGGCTGGCGATGAACGCGATCCTCGCGGTGCAGGTCCGGACGCACACCCGTGAGGTGTTCACCCGGTTCGTCGACTTCGCCGTCGCCCTACCGGAGACCCGTTCGCTCTACCACGTCAGCGGTGCCGAGGACTTCCTGATCCATGTGGTGGTCAGCGACGCCGAACACCTCCAGCAACTCGTGCTCGACGTGATGTCGCAGCGCTCCGAGGTGACCCGGGTCCAGAGCTCGATCGTCTACGAGCAGACGGAGTTCCACGGTCTGCGCTCACCCGACTCGCGTCAGCGCCGACCACCTCTGATCGCGCCCCGCCTCCGCGCCCGTCCCAGCACGCGCCAGGACACTCCGCCAAGGTAGTCCCCGGCGGGCCCGGCCCCGGAACGCACGGGCATGTGGAGAGCCCCGGCGGAGACGACGGAATGACCCGGCGAGGCGGCCGAAGGCCCCGATCCGGGTCGTTCCGGGGTGCGGTGGACCCCGGGCAAACCAACGACAACCCCCGGGGCGAAGCCCCGCGTTGTAAGAGATCACTCCATCCACCCCGCCGACCCGCGCGGCCCCGGCCGCAGGGGGGTACCTCGGGGGGGTCGGGGGGTCTCCCCCGGTAGACGCGAAGGACGACCCGGCGAGGCGGCCGAAGGCCCCCGAGCAGGGTCGTCCTGAGTCCGTGGGCGCGAAGGGACTCGAACCCCTGACCTATTGCTTGTAAGGCAATTGCTCTAACCAACTGAGCTACGCGCCCCGCGTCGCAGGCGATCATACCGCCTCACAAGGGTCGTCGCTCCTCAGTTTCCGGTGAGCGAACGCAGCTCCCGAAGGTAGGCGTCCACGTCGCGGGGCTCGGATACCGCAGTGGTGACCGTCCAGCGGACGATCCCCTCGGCGTCGACGAGGAAGGTGCCGCGCCGCGCGGTCCCCCGGGCGGCGTCGAAGACCCCGTAGGCGTCGGCGACGGCGCCGTGCGGCCAGAAGTCCGACAGCAGCGCGAACGGGAAGGACTCCCGGTCCGACCAGGTGCGCAGGGAGAACACCGAGTCCACGGACACGGCCAGGACCCTGGCTCCGAGATCCTCGAACTCCGCGTGCCGCGCGCTCAGCTCGGCGAGCTCGCCCGAGCAGACGCCGGAGAAGGCCAGCGGGTAGAAGACCACCAGGACGGGGCGGCCCCGCAACCCGCTCAGGGTCGTGTCCTGCCCGTACTGATCGTGCAGCGTGAAATCGGGCGCGTGGGCGCCCTCGGTGATGATGTCGTTCATGTTCGTCGGCGGGCGCTTCTCAGCGCCGCGCGCCCTCCTTTGGGACGCGCGGCACCGGATGCCCCCACCCCGTCGGGGTGGAGTCCGTCACCGCTTGGGAACGACCATACGGGTGCACGACCAGTCAGAGCCGACGCTGATCGCACTGGTCTGCGACAGGCCGGACGTGGTAGCCGCTTCGGAGACGTCGCCCGGGGACACGTGCAGTTCGCGCCCCGCCTTCGGCGTCAGCACCAGGATGATGCCGCCGTCGGCGATCAGGGGCACCGTGTCCATCAGGGCGTCGGTGAGATCCCCCTCCTCGTCGGACCGCCACCACAGCAGTGCCGCGTCGACGTCACCGTCGAAGTCCTCGTCGACCAGCGCCTCGCCCGTGAGTTCGGCGATGGATGCGCGCAGTCCCTCGTCGACGTCGTCGTCGAAACCGAATTCCTGCACCACCTGACCCGGCTTGAATCCGAGTCGGTCAGCCAAGCCGCGTTCGCTCTGTGCCTGGCCCGCGGTCGCGCTCACGAAAGTTCTCCTCCACAGATGATTTTTCTCAATCTTGCCTGCACGAAGCAGTTGTCACAACGATGTTGGGCCATTCGAAACGCCCGTCCCGTGGGTCCGTAACCATCGTTGATCGCCTAGTTCACACGCTAGTGGCATCTCCCGTCAACGCACCGCCCAACCCGGATCCTTCCTGGTTCCCGTCCTCATGCCGACGTCAGGAACGACAACCGCACCTGCCGGTCGGGGTTGTCGATGTTGAGGTCGACCACCGCGATGGACTGCCACGTCCCCAGTTCGAGCCGTCCGGACAGCACCGGGACGGTGGTCTGCGGTGCGACGTAGGCCGGCATGACGTGGGAGCGCCCGTGGCCCTGGGAGCCGTGCTTGTGCCGCCACCGGTCGTCGGCGGGCAGCAGGTCGTCGAGCGAGGCCAGCAGGTCGTCGTCGGACCCGGCGCCGAGCTCGATGATGGCCACACCGGCGGTCGCGTGCGGGACGAACACGTTGAGGAGCCCGTCGCCTCCGTCGGCGACGAGGTCCGCGCACTCACGGGTGATGTCCGTGATGCTCTCTGAACCTCCTGTGTGCAGCTCAAGGATCTGTGTCCGCATAGCGCCACCTTCGCGCAGCCGGGGCGCTCGTGCAACCATCTTCGGCCGAGCTGTGGATGACGGTGGGGCTCCGAAACGCCATACTCGTCCACGACGTGTGAGAACCTGGGGCAAAAGAGGGGGAACGATGACTGTCTCGTTACGTCTGGGGCCCCTGTTGCGACATGTGGATCCGACCAGCGCGACGGTATGGGTGGAGACCGACGCCCCGTGCCGAGCGCGGATCCTCGTCGACGGCCGCGAGGCCGCTTCGGCGCCCACCTTCACCGTGCACGGGCACCACTACGCCGTGTGCGAACTCACCGGTCTCCAGCCAGGATCACGGCTGCCGTACGAGGTCCTGCTCGACGACACACCCGTCTGGCCCGAGCCGGACAGCCCCCTTCCGCCCAGCGTCGTGCGCACTCCGGCCCCGGACGCCCCCACCCGTCTGCTGTACGGCTCCTGCCACACCCCCACGGGCGACAGCCCCGAGGGCCTCGTCCGACACGGGCCCGACATGCTCCGCGCCACCGCCCGGCGCCTGGCCCGCGAACCCGTCGAGGACAACCTCCTGCTGCTGCTCATCGGCGACCAGGTCTACGCCGACGAGGTCCAGGAACCCATGCGCGAACTCCTGCGTCGGGTGCGCGAGGAGGATCCCGCCGACGGCGCCCCCGACGACGAGGTCGTCCGGTACGACGAGTACGCCGAGCTGTACCGGCAGGCCTGGAGCGACCCGCAGGTGCGCTGGCTGCTGTCGACCGTCCCCACCCTCATGGTCTTCGACGACCACGACATCCGCGACGACTGGAACACCTCCGCCGCCTGGCGCCGCGCCATGGACGCCCTTCCCTGGTGGCGCACGCGGATCACCAGCGGCCTGGGCGCCTACTGGGTGTACCAGCACCTGGGCAACCTGTCCCCCGCCGACCGCGACGCCGACCCGGTGTGGGCCCGGATCCGCGACCGCGGTTCCGACGCGGGCGACGTCCTGGACGCGTTCGCCTGGCGGGCGCACGACGAGCCCTCGTCCTACCGCTGGAGCCACCGCGTCGACGCGGGGTCCGTCCGCGTCCTGGTCACCGACACCCGGTGCGGCCGCGCCCTGGGCGGGCAGGAGGGGCCGGAGCGGTCCATACTCGGCCCCGACGGGCACGCGTGGCTGGACGCGCACCTGACCGGCGGCCACGAACACGTCGTGGTCGCCTCCACGGTTCCGGTCCTTCTCCCCCCAGCGGTGCAGCACCTGGAGGCGTGGAACGAGGCGGTGTGCGAGGGCGCGTGGGGCGGCTGGGCGCGAGGACCGGCGGAGCGGGTGCGCCAGGCCCTCGACCTGGAGCACTGGGGCGCCTTCCAGCACTCCTTCCGCCGTCTGGGCGAGGGGGTCCGCGCGCTGTGCGGAGGTGAACGCGGCCCGGCGCCGTCCACGGTCCTGTTCCTGAGCGGCGACGTCCACTTCTCCTACCTCGCCCGCACGGACGGCGCGGAGGGCGACCTTCCGGCCGGGAGCCCGGGCGGCGCCGCGCCCGCGCCGGACGAGCGCCGCACGCGCGTCGCCCAGCTCGTCTCCTCGCCCTTGTGCAACCAGTTGCCGCTCCCCCTGCGCCGGAGCGCACGGCTGTCCGCCAGCTGGCCGTTCACCGCCGCGGGGAGGGTGCTGACGTGGTTGGCGCGGGTCCCCCGCCCCTGGCTCCGCTGGCGCCTGGACGGTCCCCCGTACTTCGGCAACACGATCGGCGAGGTGGTCTTCGACGGCCCCGACGCCGAAGCGGTCTGGTACCACTGCCCCGAGGCGGGGCAGGACGTCCTGCCGCACGTGTACCGGCGCGTGGCCGTGTGACGGGTCGCCGCGCGCCGACCCGTGGACGGTCCGCGCCTGGACGCCTCAGCGCTTGGGCGTGCTCGGACGCCGCGTCGATCGCGCGCCGTGGCGCTCTCGGCCGACGGTCCGCAGGGCGCCGCCGCTCTCGATGACGCGCCGCGCGGCGCGGTGCACGGTGCCCCCCGTTCCGCTGGCGGTGATCAGCCGTCCCACGGTGCCGCTTCCGGTACCGGCGCCGGTACCCCTGACGGCCTCCTGAGCGGCCGCCGGGCCGTCCGGGGAGGTGTCCCGGCCGTTCTCCGACCCGTCGGCCCCGGCCTTCTCCTCCTTGCTCTCCTGCGCCGCGCCGCGCGCCCGGTCGCGCTCGTCGCGCCACCGCCGCCAAGCGTCGGCCAACGGCGTGGCCACCGGCCAGGTGACCTTCGCCGGGCGCGACAGGGCATGCCACAGGTAGGCGGTGGTGCCCCACGCCTCCATCGCGCGGCGTGCCCGCGTGATGGTGAAGAAGGTGGGCATGGCCATCAGCATCTGCGGCCAGGACAGTGCCAGTGCGGCGAGGAGCGGGTACAGACCGCCGCCGACGAGCGACGCGGTCGCGCCGAGCGCCACGGGAACGAGCGCGAGGCAGACCCGCAGATGGGTGAACTGCCGGAAGCGGTGCAGGGACCGGCGGGCGGAGACCTGGGGCGAGAGCCCCTCCGGCAGCGGTGTGGGCTGGACGACCAGCGTGAGGAGGAGGGTTCCCACTCCCATGGAGGTGGCCAGGAGTATCGTCCATCCGGGCGCGGAGAGGTCGCCCCCGACCGCGAGGGAGACCAGCGCGAGTACCGGGATCGGTACCGGGACCCAGAACAGGACGCGTCTGCGCAGCTCGCCCTCCTGCGTGGGTTGGAGAGCGGCCTCGGTCACCGTCTCGATCAGCCGGAAACTCTTCCTCGGTCGCTCGACCACAGCCTTGACCCCCCAAGAACGTCGTGTCGGAGCGGTGCGGGGACCTCGCCCGAGGCATGCCCTTCCTCGCGGTCCCACAGGCGTCCCGCCCACCACAAAGCTATCCCTTTTGGTGCGGTCCCCGGGCGCACACGGTCAGTTACAGACATACCCGACCGACGTGAAACATCCATAAGTAGCCAGGTACGACACACAACGATCAGGTTACGGATAGGTTCGTGGCGCTGATCACGCCGTCCCTTCACCGTCGACGGCGGTCGCGCGAACGGCCCCTACTCCGCTCCCGCCAGGCGCCCCAGGGCCACCGCCACCCTCAGCACGAACGACCCGCGCCCGTCCGCGGGCATGTGCCCGGTCAGCTCGGCGATCCGGCTGAGGCGGTACCGGACGGTGTTGGGGTGGACGAACAGCATCCGGGCCGTGGCCTCCAGCGACGACGCGTGCTCCAGGTACACCGACAGCGTGTCCAGGAGCGGCGACCCCGCCCCGGCCAGCGGGACGTACACCTCCTCGACCAGCTCCCGGCGCGCGTCGGCGTCCCCGTGCAGCGCGCGTTCGGGCAACAGGTCGTCGGCGCGTACCGGGCGCGGCGCGTCGGGCCAGGCCACCGCCGCCCGCAGGCCGCTGACCGCCGCGCGTGCCGAGGCCCCCGCGGCCCTGAGGTCGGGCACCGCCGGGCCGACGACGACCGGGCCCGGTCCGAACAGTCCGGCCAGCGGCTCGGCGGCGGCGAGGGGCAGCTCCTCCCGCGGGTAGCGGTCCCCGACCCCGACCACCACGACCACCCGGGAACCCTGGCGGCCCGCGAGGACGTCGTGTCCGAGACGGCGGGCGGCCGCGCGCAGGTCGTCCAGGACCTTGGCTCCGGACTCCCCCTCAGTCCCACCCGCGACGGCGATCACCGGAGTGTGCGACCACCCCAGGGCCGACCCCCAGGTCTCCAGCCCCTCCTCCCGGTCACCGTGCAGCAGCGCGTCGACGATGAGGGCTTCCAGGCGGGCGTCCCAGGCCCCCCGGGCCTCGGCCGCGCGCGCGTAGACCTTCGCCGAGCTGAACGCGACCTCCCGCGTGTACCGCAGCACCGCCTCACGCAGCTGCTGGGCGCCGCCCGGCGCGGCCAGTTCGTCGACCTGGGCCTCGACCACCTCGATGACCACGCGGATCATGTCGACGGTCTGCTGCAGCGACACCGACCGTGTGAGTTCGCGCGGAGCCGTGCCGAAGACCTCCACCGTGATGGCCGGGCGGCCGCGCACCGGGTTGCGGAACCAGTCGACGAAGGCCGCCACCCCCGACTGCGCCACCAAGCCGATCCACGACCGGTCCTCCGCCGACATCCGGCGGAACCAGGCGAGCCGCTCCTCCATGCGCGCCACGGCCGCCGTGCCGAGCGCGCCCATGGAGCGCTCCAGTCGTCGCACGGTCTCCGCGCGCACGCGATCCTGCTCGGCCTGGCCCGTGTCCTCGCCGTCGGAGTCTCGGGCATCCTGGTGTCGGGTGTTCACACCCCCAGGGTCTCATCCCGGGTCCGTCCGGGAGGCGGCCCGTTCCACGTCGGAGGCCCGCGAGGGGGCGCGGCCACCCCTCTCCGCCCCTGCTGGCGCGCTCCCGCGGCCCCGGAGAGTGATCTCCCCCACCCGGGGTACGGGCGAAGGCCCGACCCCGACGCCGCCTTTGTGGAGGGCCTACAAACGACCCCGAGGTAACTTCGTGTGCCTCCCCCTCTGACTGGTGATCTCCTACAGGGCAAGGTTGATGCTGTGCTTGTAATCGTTGCTCCCGGCCAAGGCGCCCAAGTCCCCGGCTTCCTCTCCCCGTGGCTGGAACTGCCCGGTGTCCCCGAACAGTTCGCCGCGTGGTCCGAGGTGACCGGTCTCGACCTGGTCCGCTACGGCACCGAGGCTGACGCGGACGAGATCCGCGACACGGCCGTGGCCCAGCCCCTGCTGGTCAGTGCCGGCATGGCCGCCGCCTCCGCCATCCTGGGCACGCTCTCCGCCCCCGGTCCCGGGCTACCCGCCGACCACTCCTTCGTGGACGCCGTCGCCGGCCACAGCGTCGGTGAGTTCACCGCCGCGGCGGTGACCGGTGTCCTGTCACCGGGCGACGCGCTCGCCCTGGTCGCCGAGCGCGGTCGTGGGATGGCCGACGCCGCCGCCCGCACCGAGACCGGTATGACCGCCGTCCTCGGCGGAGTGCGCGAGGACGTGCTCAAGGCCGTCGCGGACGCCGGGCTCACCCCCGCCAACGACAACGGTTCCGGGCAGATCGTGGCCGCCGGGACCACCGAGCAGCTCGCCGCGTTCGCGGAGAACCCGCCCGCCCGCGCCCGGCTGCGCTCCCTCTCGGTCGCCGGGGCGTTCCACACCGAGCACATGGCCCCGGCCGTGGAGCGCGTCCGGGCCGCCGCGGCCTCCCTGTCCCCGCAGGACCCCTCGACCCGGCTACTGTCCAACGCCGACGGCGCAGTCGTCGGGAGCGGGTCGGAGTACCTGGACCGTCTGGTCTCGCAGATCTCCTCCCCGGTCCGATGGGACGCCTGCACCCGGACCCTCGCCGACCTGGGCGTGACCGCCCTGATCGAGCTGACCCCCGCCGGAACCCTCACGGGGCTGGCCAAGCGGGCCCTGCGCGGTGTCGAACTGCTCGCGGTGAAGACGCCGGACGACATCGACCGCGCCACCGCCCTCATCAAGGAGCACGCCGGGGTCACCGCCCCGGCGGGCGCCGACCAGGAAGGCTGATCATGTTCAAGACCCCGAGCGCTCCCGTGGGCGCGACCATCGTCGCCTTCGGTGAGCACCAGCCCTCCAGGGTCGTGACCAACGCCGACCTGGAGGCTCGGGTCGACACCAACGACGAGTGGATCCAGAGCCGCGTCGGTATCCGTGAGCGCCGCATCGCCGGTCCCGAGGAGACCGTGGAGAGCATGGGCGTGGCCGCGGGCGGTAAGGCACTGGCCGCCAGCGGGCTGTCCCCCAAGGACATCGACCTCGTGATCGTCGCCACGTGCACCGTGACCGACCAGATCCCCAACGCCGCCGCGACCGTCGCCGACCGGTTGGGGATCACCGCTCCCGGCGCCTTCGACGTCAACGCCGCCTGCGCGGGCTTCTGCTACGCGCTGGGCGTCGCGTCGGACGCGGTGCGCGGCGGCAGCGCGCGCAACGTCCTGGTGATCGGCTCCGAGAAGCTCAGCGACTGGGTGGACTGGGACGACCGCTCCACGTGTGTGATCTTCGCCGACGGAGCCGGGGCCGCCGTGGTCTCCGGAGCCGAGGAGCACGGCATCGGCCCCGTGGTCTGGGGATCCGACGGCGGCCGCGCCGACAAGATCTACCTGCGCGACCACAAGTACCTCTACCAGGAGGGCCAGGCGGTGTTCCGCTGGACCACCACCGAGCTGTACAAGGTCGCGCTGGAGGCCCTGGAGAGGGCTGGGGTGGAGCCCGGTGAGCTGACGGCCTTCGTGCCGCACCAGGCCAACCTGCGCATCGTGGAGTCCATCGCACGAAAGCTGGGTGCGCCCCAGGCACTCGTGGCCCGCGATATCGTCACCGCTGGCAACACCTCCTCCGCGTCCATTCCCCTCGCGCTCTCGCGCATGGTCGGACGCGGGGAACTGCCCTCGGGGAGCACCGTGCTCACCCTGGGCTTCGGGGCGGGACTGGCCTACGCCGCTCAGGTGATCCGCATCCCCTGATCCCGTCCCTCGGCCCGCGGTCACACCCACGAGCCGACCCCGTACCGCGGGGACGTCCCCGCGACAGAAGCGTCAAGCAAGGAGATACACGACATGGCTCACAGCGAGCAGGAGATCCTGACCGGACTCGGCGAGATCATCGAGGAGATCGTCGGGACCGAGCCCTCCGAGGTCACCCCGGAGAAGAGCTTCGTCGACGACCTGGACATCGACTCGCTGTCCATGGTGGAGATCGCCGTCGCCGCCCAGGACAAATTCGGCGTCGAGATCCCCGACGACCAGCTCAAGGACCTCAAGACGGTCCAGGACGTCATCACCTTCATCCAGAAGTAGCGTCTCCGGGCCGCCGGGGCCACACGCCCCNNNCGCCGCCCGGTTCCGTCCAGATATCCGCCAACGCCTCCCGGCACCCCGCGGCCGGGTACGACCCACGAGAAGGGCGATCGGATCATGTCCAAGACCGATGTCGTCGTCACCGGCCTCGGTGCCACCACCCCCCTCGGGGGTGACGTCGCGACCACATGGTCCGCGCTCCTCGACGGCCGGTCCGGTGTCACCATGCTCGACCCCGACTGGCACGAGACGCTCCCGGTGCACTTCGCCGGGCGTATCGCGCAGGAACCCTCCGAGAAGCTTCCCCGCCCGAGGCTGCGCAGGCTCGACCGCACCCAGCAGTTCGCCCTGATCGCCGCAGAGGAGGCCTGGGCCGACGCGGGCAGCCCGGAGGTCGACCCCATCCGCCTCGGTGTCGTCGTCTCCAGCGGTATCGGTGGCATCCTCACCATCCTCGAGCAGTACGACACCTTCCGTGAGAAGGGCTGGAAGCGGGTCTCCCCGTTCACCGTGCCCATGCTCATGCCCAACAGCCCCGCCGCCGCGGTCTCCCTGGAGTACGGCGCCCGCGCCGGTGCGCACGCCCCGGTCAGCGCCTGCGCCTCCAGCGCCGAGGCCATCGCCAACGCCGTCGACATGATCCGCGACGGCCGCGCCGACGTCGTGATCGCCGGCGGCACCGAGGCCGCGATCCACCCGCTCAACATCGCCTCGTTCGCGTCCATGCGCGCCCTGTCCACCCGCAACGACGACCCGCAGGGCGCCTCCCGCCCGTGGGACAAGGACCGTGACGGGTTCGTCATGGGCGAGGGCGCCGGGATCGTCGTCCTGGAGTCGGCCGAGCACGCCGCCAAGCGCGGTGCCCGCGTGTACGCGCACGCCGCCGGCGTGGGCTACACCGCCGACTCCTACGACATCGTCCAGCCCGACCCCGAGGGCGCGGGGCAGGCCCGGGCGATCGACCTGGCCCTGGCCGACGGCGGCCTCGCACCGGACGACATCGTGCACGTCAACGCGCACGCCACGTCCACGCCCGCCGGGGACGTCGGTGAGACCCGTGCGATCCGCACGGCGCTGGGTGAGTCCGCGGCCGACCAGGTCGCCGTGACCTCGACCAAGTCGATGACCGGCCACCTCCTGGGCGGTGCCGGAGCCGTGGAGTCGATCGCCACGATCCTGGCGCTGCACGACGGCCGCATCCCGCCGACGATCAACATCAGCGAGCTCGACCCGGAGGTCGTCGTGGACATCGTCCGCGACAAGCCCCGGGACATGCCCGCCGGTGACGTGGCGGCCATCAACGAGTCCTTCGGCTTCGGCGGGCACAACATCGCCCTGGCCTTCCGCCGCGCCTGAACCAGCGTCCCACGGACGTCACGGTGTCCCCGTGGCGTCCGTCCCCTCCGGTGGTCCCCGCCCCTCACGGCGCGGACCACCGACCCGTTTCGGCCGGGGCCTGCGAGGGGCGCGGAGCATGACCGTCGTCGCGGTGTCCACGACGACATTCCGCTCTGGTCAGGGCCGGACCTGGTTTCGGGCCGTTTCGGCGCGAGGTGACCGTCCGTGCCGGGGCGGGTCTTCGCGCAGGTGAAGGTCTGCTGAACAGCAGCGCACAGACCTTTTTCCCGGGTTCCGGGCCCGCCACCATGGACACGTGTCTGTCCACTCGCCCCAGCAGCTCGCCGAGAGCCCCCGAACCGACAAGAGCGCTCCGGCGCCCCGACGTCCCTCCGGCGCCGTGACCTACCGGCCCGTCGTGGACCTGGACTCCGGTGCCGTCGTGGCCGTCGAGGTCGTCACGTCCCTTCCGCCTACCAGCCGAAACGGCATGGCCGAGGTGACCGCCCGTGAGCAGATGGTGGTCGCCGAGTGGCTGTTGACCCTGGTCAAGGAAGCAGCCAGCACGGAGAGCCTGCTTCCGCTCGTTCTGCCCCTGCCCGCACGCACACTGACCGCGGGCGACGAGTTCGTCTCGCTGCTCGACAGCCGGCTGCGCCAGGCGGGCCGACGGCCGCGCGACATCACGTTCATGCTCACCACCGACCTGGCCGACCTGCCCCGCCAGACCGTCACCTCCGGGGTGGCCCGGCTGCGGGCCACCGGGTTCCGCTGCGGCTTCGGTACCGCGCTGATCCGCCCGGACCTGATCCTGGAGACCACGCCGTTCCTCATCCGGCTCGACCCCACGATCGTGTCGGACGTCTCCTCCGACCAGCGCAGGACCACCATCGTCGAGGGCCTGGCCCGGCTGGGCCGGGGCAGCGGCGTCTACGCGATGGCCGCGGGCGTGTCGAGCGTCGAGGACGTCATCCGTCTGCGCCGCTGCGGCCTGCGCGTAGGGACCGGGACGTTCTTCGCCGACGACGGCTGGCGGCCGGGCGAGCGCGTGACCCAGGTGCCCGAACCCGCCACCACCGACCAGGACGCGAGTGAGTCCGGTCCGCAGATCACCGAGTTCATGCTTCCCCCGGTGGGTTTCGACTCCGACTCCACGGCCGAGGAGATCCTGGACGCGTTCACCGGGGACCCCGCGCTCAACAGCGTCATCCTCATCGACCACCGCGACCGTCCGCTGGGGGTGATCGACCGGACCCGGTTCCTGCTGTCGGTGACCGGACGGTACGGGCACGCGCTGCACGCCAAGAGGCCCTCGATGCGGCTGGCCGAGCCGCCGCGGACCGTGCCCTCCTGGATGTCGGCGCTCGCCGCGCTGCGGGTGGCCGGTCAGGACAACAGCCGCGTCTACGAGGACCTGATCGCGACGAACTCCTACGGGCAGGTCGTCGGCGTGGTCCACGTGTCCGACCTGATCCAGTCACTGTCGCGCAGCTGACCGGGACCGGCGGGCCCGCCCGCGCGATCGCTCCCGCGTGGACCGGCCCCGCCCGCGCCCCCGCTAGTGGCTGGGTGTGGGTCCCTTGGTGCCCGAGGGGCTGCTGGTCGGGGCGCCCCCGTCCACCGGATCGAACCGGCCGGGTTCCACGCCCCGTTCGATGTCCCGCGCCATCCGCGCCCGCGTCGTCTCGTCGTGCAGGTAGTCCAGGGTGGGGCGCTTGGGCAGGCGTCCGTCACCCGAGGAACGGCCCAAGGCACGGCGGCGCAGCCACGGCACCAGGTACTGGCGGGCCCACCGGCGGTTCTCGCGGCGGCGCAGAATGCGCGGCAGCTGCCGGGGAGGGGTGCTCCAGGGGTCGGTCCACGACTCCCGGGGACCCATCGGGAAACCGAGCAGGTCGGCGACGCGGGCGGCGACGATCTGGTGGCCGGTGCCGTTGAGGTGCAGCCGGTCGTCGCTCCAGGCGCGGGAGTCGGTGAGCGCGTTGAGCGCCCACAGGTCCACGATCTCGGTCCCGGTGCGCTCGGCGACGGCGCGCATGTGCATGCTGAACACCGCGATGCGACCGCGGTAGTAACGCAGGACGGGGATCCATCCGGTGTCGTGACCGGACAGGATCACGACGCGGATCCCGGCGTCGCTCAGGCGGCGGATACCCTCCTCGAACTGCTCGGCGAGCTGGTCGAGGTCGCCGCCGGGACGTAGGACGTCGTTGCCGCCCGCCAGGACGGTGACCAAGTCCGGCTTCCACTCCAGGGTCTGGTCGAGCTGCTCACCGAAGATGTGCCGCATCCGGCGACCGCGCACGCCCAGGTTGGCGTAACGGAAGTCGGGCGTGTACGAGCCGAGGTGCTCCGCGAGGCGATCGGCGAAACCGCGGTACTCGCCGCCGGGGCCGCTGTCGTCCTCCATCCCCTCGGTGATGCTGTCGCCGATCGCGACGTAGGACCGGATGGCGTCCGGTCTGATGGCTCGCGCGGCCGCTGGGGGATTCGTCTCTACGTCTGTCACGTCAACCAATCGTCCGGCTCGACCGTCCCACGCTCGCGAGGCGCCGAGGGCGCGCGGGAACGGAAGTCTGGCAGGGGCCGCGATGCCGCCACCCCGATCCGAACACCGTCGACCCAGGTCGGCCGCTGGGCGGCCACCCGACCGAAGGGCGTTCGGACGAGGACAGTGCCCGCCCAGCATACCGTTCCCATGGGTGTTGGCCGAGGTCGACCACATCACCCCGAACCAGTCCGTTCCGGTGGCCCCGCGTACTCGTGGGCGGCGACGGCGAACGGCAGGACAGGGGCGGCTCCCGACCCGTGTCGGCCCCGGTCCCGAACGGGATACACACACCGTCGGACTGATATGAGGTGGATCACACACGAAGCCGTCGCCTCGTCCGTGATGGCCCTTGTCACCGTCACCACACGAGCGGGTCACAGACATGTCCGCCGAGACCGGGGCGTCCTGGGGGTACCCATGTGGCTCCCGGCCACGTACGATCTCCGACAAGTACTCACGGCGCCCCTGTCCCCCGGCATGCCGTGCCCACTGGCGGTGCAACCGATCGGCGCCGCCGGTCCGGCCCCCGATGGGTGAAGGGCGCGTACTGTGGTGCATCGAACCGAAGGCCCGTGCGGTTCCTCCCCAATTCACGTGCAGTCACCAGGAGGTCGAGGTCCCCAGCGGATGAACGCCGTCTCCCCGATCTGCCTCGTCGACCTCGCCCCCGCCCTGCGGTGGTCGCGTTCGCCGGACGTGGCACCCCTGCTCCACCACGACCGGCTCATCGACGGCTGGTGGCACTCGTTGCCCGTGGCCCGGGTGCTGGACATCGCCGGGCCGCCCTGGCTCGCGCACGGCATCGCCCGACTGGCCACCGAGCAGTGGAGCCACGTCCCGCTCGGCGAGTTCCTGCCCAGCCTGCGCACTCAGTCGGTGGACTGCTCCGACCTGGCCGAACCGGTACGAGGCGCGATCACCTCCACCGCGGGCGACTGGGACCACCTCATCTCCGCCACCCCCCAGGAGATCCGTGCGTGGCCGATCCCCGGCTGCGGTGTCCTCGACATCGTCAGCACGGTCGCCTGGCGGGCCCTCCAACCCTGCTGCGAACTTCCCGGCGGCCCCACCCCCTCCCCCGCGCTGATGCTCGAGGCCGTCCGCACGGTCTCCCACTGGCTTCCGGACTCGGCCCCCGAACACGTGCGCAACGCGCTGGAATACCTCACCGCCGCCACCGGCGTGGCCGACGGGTCGGAGGTCTCCGAGGGTGCCGGACTCGACCCGGCACCTCCGCAGACCCCGGCGACCCGCGCCATCCGCACCCTCAGGGCGCTGCGCGCCCAGCGCGCCGAGGAGCACCCGGGCCCGGAGATGAGCGGCCCGGCCGAGACCTCCGCCGTCGGCCACGACGCCGCGCCCACCGGTATGGTCAGCTCCGCCGCGATGATCCCCGGCGGCGCCCAGGGCGCCGAGGCCACGGCCGCCGAACCCGTGACGGCGGAGGGGGTCGGGGACCTGCGGTCGCAGTTTCGCAGCTCCCTGCTGGGCCCCGGCCGCACCCTGCGCCGGCCCTCCTTCGGCCCGCCCAAGGCGATGCGGTCCGAACCCGTGGAGGAGCCCCCGGCTCCCGCCCTCGGCGAGCATCCGCTGGTGGACCTGGTCGACGGCATGTTCCGCTCCTGGCCCGACCTGGAGCGCACGGTGGCCGCCGAGCGCCTCTTCGCCACCGACCCCATCAGCATCCGGGTGCTCTCGGAGCAGATCACGGTGGACGTCACGGAGATCCGCGCGGCCCAGCGCAGGGTCGAGGAACGCCTGCTGCAGTGGCTCAACTCGCCAGAGGGCGCTCCGATCACCAAACACCTGCGCGAGCTGTCCGAGCAGCTGGGGTCGGCGACCACCATCGACCGGCTGATCAACGCCCACGCCGACCACCCGGTGAACGTGCCCACGCTGCACACGCCCCTGTGGCGGGTGGTCATCACCCTGTTCACCGACCGGCGGATGCACAACGGCTGGCTGATCGCCGACGACCCCAACCGCCTGCGCTGGCAGACCCGCGAGCTGCTGGGCGACGGGCCGAGTCTGACCGACGCGGGACTCCGTCTGAGCCGGATCGGCATCCGCCAACAGGAGCTGCGAGCCTGGCTGCTGAGCACACCGGGCGTGAGCCTCAAGGACGGGTACGTGTTCGTCGACCCGTCAGTGCCGATGGAGGCGCCCACCAACCAGTCCGGCGCTCCGGACTCCTCGGGGGCGCGGACCGAGAACGGGCTGCCGATACGGCGCCGCCCCGACGGCCCCACGCACGAGGAGACTCCGGCCCCCCACCAGTACAGACCAGCGCACGACCGGCCTCCGACGGCCGCGGCCCCCGACCCCATGCCCTCCGGTCCGATCCCGACCGTCGCGCCGCCCCCGCCCCCCGCGGCCTCGGGCGACCCCGCCATGGCCGCGCGCTGCTTCCGCGCCCCGGACGGGCGCTGGTGGCACCGGGTCGACATCACGGCCGACCACCTCAACGGCGCGCCCGTGGCGGTCCCGGCGGGCTACGCGACGCACCTGGGCCTCCAGCCGGGTCGGCTGCTGTGTCTGACCGCCCCCGGCGCGGACCTGCTCGTGCTGGTGTGGCGCGACCAGCCCGCGTTCGACTCGCTGCGACCGCTCCTGCGCCGGCAGGCGGCCCAACCCGGCGACCGGGTGTTCATCACCGTCTCCGGAGACCGGCTCGACGCGCGCAAGCTCCCGGCCTCCGACCTGAGCGGCTTCTCCCCCGCCGCGCGGGCCCTGCACCTGAGCGGCTACACGGCGCACGCCTCCACCGAGGATTCGCTGCGGATCCTGGCCCGCCGGATCAGCGACGACGACGCGGCGTTGCTGGACCCGCAGGCGCTCGTCGACCGGCTGGAGCTGCGCGGGGACGCCGACATCGCCGGGGAGCTGCGCTCCGGGCTCTTCGCCGCCCGCTGACCACCCCACACCGTCACCTCATCAGGCCCCCGGGCTCTTCCCCGGGGGCTTCGTCGTATCGGAAGCGTCCAGGACTACCACCCCCAACGAAAAAGCATGTAGGTTAGCCTTACCTAAGAGAGTTGAGGTGATCCTCATGCGTGCGTCCCACCGTGCCCTGGAGCCGTCCCCCGCCGAACGGGCTCGTTCGGTCCTGGCCCGACCCAACCCCGCGACCGTGACGGCCTCCGAGCTGTCGCTGGACCTGGCCGCCCCCGTCTGCCATACCGGCCCCGGCGACGAGATCACGCTGCTGGTACCCGACGACCACCGGCTCCTGGTCGAGATCGGCCCGGACCCGCTGGAGGCGACCGTCGAGTTCGTCGACACCGCCCCGCTGGACCTGCGCGACCCCACCCGCTCCCTGCTGTGGATCAGCGGTGCCCTGAGCGTCCCAGAGCCCGACGAGGCGCGCGACCGCGCACTGGAGGTACTGGCCAGGGACCCGGACGAGCGCCTCCTGGACCTGGGGCACGGACACACCATGGTCGTCCTGGTGCCCCACCTGGTCGTGCACTCCGCGCAGGACGGCTGTCATCTGCTCCACCCCGGCGAGTTCGGCCGCGCCCACGCCGACCCGTTCGGCCGTTGGGAGGGGCCATGGCTGCGCCACCTGGAGCAGGATCACCCCGACGTCCTGTACGCCCTGGTGGACCGTTGCCCCCTCCCCCTGCCGGACGGCCGCCCCCGCCCGCTGGGGGTGGACCGCTTCGGTCTGCTGCTGCGGCTGGAGTCCGCCGACGGCGACCACGACGTGCGCATCCCGTTCCGCCGACCGGCCCGGACGCCGCACGACGTCGCCCACGAGGTCCACGTCCTGGCCGGGATCGACCACCGCCACTGAGTCGCCCCGCCCTCAGGTGACGGCGGGCCATCAGGCCGAACCCATGATCGGGAGGTTCTCCTGGCGGGATCGTCCGTCAGGCCGGTCCGATGATCGGCGCGACGACGAAGGCCGTGACCCCGCAGCCGACGAGGAAGAGCACCACGGCCCAACCGAGGACCCGCCCCAGCACACGCCGGAGGCGGCCGGACCGCCCCAGGCAGACCAGTACCAGGTGGACCGGGGCCACGACGGCGGCGACCGCGGCTGCCGCGCCGTGGATCCCCAGGAACGCGTACATGACGGGGTCCGTCGCCCCCGACATGACGAGGACCAGCCCGGCCAAGCCCAGGGCCCAGTACCCCGTGCACACCACGACCACGGCGGTGGCGAACCAGGCCGCGATCCGCCAGACGGCGGAACCCTCCCAGGGGGAATCCATGCCCGCATCGTCCCGTGCGGACGGCGGAGCCCGCATGAGTACCGCCACTCAGCGCAGGATCCCGGCGAGCACCCGCACCCCCTCGTCGATCTCCTGGGGGCCCGCGGTGGCCGCGAAGCTGAGCCTCAGGTGCGGCCCGGTCGGTTCGGCCGGGAAGTAGACGTGGCCCGGGGCCACGGCGACTCCCGAACGGAGCGCCTCCGTGACGACCTCGGCCTCGTCCGTCCCCTCCGGCAGGGGAAGCCACAGGTGGTAGCCGCCCAGGCGCGAGACCGGCTGGGCCCCGGC
>NZ_ANBC01000280.1 GCF_000341125.1 Nocardiopsis lucentensis DSM 44048
CCGGTCGGGGAGTTCCCTCAGCAGGGCGGTGCTCATCGCGCAACGGCGCTCGGACAGGCCCGCCGCGAGAGCGCGCAGGTGGCGATGCCAGGAGGGGGAACCGACCAGTTCCAGGGTCGCCTCCTGGAGGGGGCGCGGCACGAAGAAGCTGTCGACCACCTGGATGGCGCGCAGACGGCGCAGCACCGGCCCCCGGGCGGCCAGGGCGCCCACCCTCAGGCTCGGCGAGGTGGACTTGGTCAGGGAGCAGACGTGCACGACGGTGCCGTGTTCGTCGTCGGCGACCAGCGGCGGTGGCAGGGGGCCGGCGTCGGCGTGGGCCAGACGCCGGGCGAAGTCGTCCTCCACGACGAACGCGCCCGCTTCCCGCGCGATGCGCAGGACCTGCGACCTGCGTTCGGGCGCGAGCACGGCCCCAGTGGGGTTCTGGAAGAGCGGCTGGCAGACCAGCACACGCGCTCCGGTGGCTCGGAAGGCTCCCTCCAGCAACTCCGTGCGCAACCCGTCGGTGTCCACGGGCACGGGAACCGGACGCATCCCGGAGGCGCGCGCCACGGCCAGGAGCCCCGCGTAGGTGGGCGACTCCACCAGGACGGATCCGCCGGGCGGGGCGAGGGCGCGCAGCGCGGTGGTGAGCGCGCTCTGCCCTCCCGCCGTGATCAGGACGTGGGAGGCGTCCAGGTGCCCGGTGGGACCGGTGATCTCGCGAGCGAACCAGCCTCGCAGCTCCTCGATCCCCCCGATCGGCGGCTGCTCCCACACGCCCGGTCGGCGCGCGGCGCCCGCCAGGGCGGAGGCCAGCGCCCGGTCGGGCCGGAGCGAGGGGTGCAGGTAGCCGCCCTGGAAGGAGATCGTGCCGGGCGGCGGCGCGGCGAGCGTCGCCAGGACCCCGGCGTCCTCGACGGAGCGGGGCACCGAACCGCCCGGTCCGGTCGCGGTCTCCGCGCTGAGCGCGACCTCCTGCCACGAGGTGTCCCCGCCGGGCCGGACCGGCGCGGACCGCTCGGCCCGGAAGGCCCCAGCCCCGGGCCGGGTGACCAGCACCCCCTCGGCCGCCAGCTGGGCGACGGCGCGCGAGACGGTCACCGGCCCCACGCCGTAGCGCTCCACCAGCGCACGGCTCGACGGCAGCTTCTCCCCAGGCTGGTAGCGCTCGAAGTCGCGACGCAGCGATGCGACGAGAACACCCACACTGCTACTCTCATTCATGAGAGTACAGAATAGCGCTACCAGCACGAAGCCGGTAGCGGTCCGCACCGGCACCGCACTCGCCGCCCTGGGCGTCCTCGGCTTCTCGTTCAGTCTTCCGGCCACAGCCTGGGCGCTGGACGGATTCGGCCCCTGGACCGTGACGGCCGTGCGCTGCGCCCTGGCCGGACTGCTGGCCGCCGTGGCGCTACGGGTGGCACGGGTACCGCTACCCGACCGCCGACAGATCGCACCGATCCTGGTCGTGGCCCTGGGGTGCGTGGTGCTCTTCCCCCTGCTGAGTACGCTCGCCCTCCAGACCACCTCCACCGGGAACGCCGCGGTCATCGTGGGCGCCATGCCCATCGCCACCGCCGCCTACGCCGCCGTGAGCACGGGCGTGCGCCACTCCCCCGTGTTCTGGGCCGCCGCGGTGGCCGGGACCGCCGTGGTCGTCGCCTTCACGTTCCTGCGCAGCGGCGGCGTCCCCTCGACCGGGGACCTGTACATGATCGGCGCGGTCGTGGGCGGCGCCGCCGGGTACGCGGAGGGCGGACGGCTGGCCGCACGGACACCCGGGTGGCGGGTCATCGCCTGGGCGCTGGTGTGCTCGCTGCCGGTGTCCGTCCCGGCCTCCGCTCTCGCCCTGGCGCTGGAACCGGCGCACCCCACCCCGACGGCGGTGACCGGACTGGCCTACCTCGTGCTCATCAGCCAGTTCGCCGGGTTCGCGGCCTGGTACGGCGGGATGGCGATCATCGGTGTGGCCCGAGGCAGCCAGCTCCAGCTCGCCCAACCCGTGCTCACCCTGTCGTGGGCGGTGCTGCTGCTGGGCGAACCCCTCACCCCCAGCGCTCCGATCGCCGCCGTCGCCGTGCTCGTCTGCATCATCGTCACCCAGAGAGTGCGGTAGGTGAGAACACGAAGCGGGCCGGTCCCCCGAAGGGGTCACCGGCCCGCCCGTAGACTCCGCTCGTTCCTCAGACGTTGAAGCCCAGCATGCGCAGCTGGTCCCGTCCGTCGTCGGTGATCTTGTCCGGACCCCACGGCGGCATCCAGACCCAGTTGATCCTGACCTCGCGCTCGAACTCGTCCAGGGCGCTGGTGGCCTGGTCCTCGATCACGTCGGTCAGCGGGCACGCCGCACTGGTCAGGGTCATGTCCAGGGTGATGACGTCGTCATCGGCGTTCACCCCGTACAGCAGTCCCAGGTCCACGACGTTGACGCCCAGCTCGGGGTCGATCACGTCCTTGAGCGCCTCGCTGATCTCCTCGACCAGCTGCTCGGCTTCCGGGGACAGGGGGGCGGCGGTCTCGGCGCCCTCGTCGGCCCCGGCCTTCACCGTCTCGTTCTCGCTCATCGGGCGCCTTCCTTCTCCAGGGACTTCGCCACAGCGTCCTTCCAGGCCATCCACCCCAGCAGGGCACACTTGACCCGCGCGGGGTACTTCGACACGCCGGCGAACGCCACGGCGTCCTCCAGCACGTCCTCGTCGGGTTCACCCTGGCCCTTGGACTGCATCAGCTCCGTGAAGGCCTCCAGGGTACGCATACCCTCGGCGACCGTGCGCCCGATCAGCAGGTCGGTCAGCACCGAGGTGCTGGCCTGACTGATCGAGCAGCCCATCCCCTCGTAGGAGACGTCCTCGACGACCGCCTGGTCGTCGAGGGCCGCCCCGTCGGCCGGGGCCAGCGCCACCCGGAGCGTCACCTCATCCCCACAGGTGGGGTTGATGTGGTGCGCCTCCGCGTTGTGCGGGTCCCGCAGCCCCTTGTGGTGGGGGTTGCGGTAGTGATCCAGGATGATCTCCTGGTACATCGCGTCCAGCTGCATGGTCAGGCTGTTCCTCGCTCGCTTCAGGGCCGGGTTCCGAAGAACCGCTGCGCGTCCTGGATCGCCGACACGAGCGCGTCCACGTCCTCCAGGGTGTTGTAGAGGTAGAACGACGCGCGCGTGGTCGCCGGGATACCGAGCTTGCGGTGCAGCGGCCAGGCGCAGTGGTGGCCCACCCGCACCTCCACACCCCGGTCGTCCAGGACCTGGCCCAGGTCGTGGGGGTGGATGTCGTCCACCACGAACGACACCGCGCTCCCGCGGTCCACGGCCTCGGTGGGGCCGACGATCCGCACGCCCTCGATGGCGCCCACCCGCTCCAGCGCGTACTCCGTGATCCGGTGCTCGTGCTCGGCCACCCGGTCCATGCCCACCTCGCTGAGGTAGTCACAGGCCGCGGCCAGACCGACCGCCTGCGGCGCCATGGGCACCCCGGCCTCGAACCGCTGCGGCGGCTCGGCCCAGGTGGAGTACTCCATGTGCACGACACCGATCATGGAACCGCCGGTGATGAACGGCGGCATGGCCTCCAGCAGCTCCCGCCGGGCCCACAGGACACCGATCCCGTTGGGGCCGAGCATCTTGTGCCCGGAGAAGGCCAGGAAGTCCACATCCAGCTCGGCGACGTCCACCGGCATGTGCGGGACCGACTGGCAGGCGTCCAGCAGCACCAGCGCGCCGACCTCTCGGGCACGGGCGACGATGGGCGCCACCGGGTTGACCGTCCCCAGCACGTTGGACTGGTGGGCGAAGGCCACCATGCGGGTGCGCTCGTTGACCAGGTCGTCCAGGTCGGACAGGTCGAGACGGCCCTCCTCGGTGACCGGGAACCACCGCAGCGTCGCGCCGGTGCGCTGGCACAGCTGCTGCCAGGGCACCAGGTTGGCGTGGTGCTCCATCTCGGTGACGACGATCTCGTCCCCGGGCCCCACCTGGAAGCGGCGGAGCCCGTCGTCGGCCGTGGCCGCGTTGCTCATCGCGTAGGCGACGAGGTTGATCGCCTCGGTGGCGTTCTTGGTGAACACCACCTCACCGGGGGCCGCCCCGACGAACCGGGCGATGGTCTCCCGGGCGGCCTCGTAGGCGTCGGTCGCCTCCTCCGCGAGCTGGTGGGCGCCGCGGTGCACTGCCGCGTTGTGGCGCTCGTAGAACTCGCGTTCGGCGTCCAGTACCCGTCTCGGCTTCTGGGAGGTCGCCCCTGAGTCGAGGTACACCATGGGGCGCTCGTCGCGGACGGTCCGGGAGAGGATCTCGAAGTCCTTCCGGATCGCCTGGGTGTCGAGCAGACCCGTCTCGGGCCGACCGAACTCGCGGAGGGTCACGGTTACGCGCCCGCCTTCACGAACCGCTCGTAGCCCTCGGCCTCGAGCGTGTCGGCCAGCTCCGGACCACCGGACTCGGCGACACGGCCGTTGGCGAAGACGTGGACGAAGTCCGGCTTCACGTAGTTGAGGATGCGGGTGTAGTGCGTGATGAGCATGACGCCCATCTCACCGCCGGCCTTGGCGCGGTTGACGCCCTCGGACACGACCTTGAGCGCGTCGACGTCGAGGCCGGAGTCGGTCTCGTCGAGGATGGCGACCTTCGGCTTGAGCAGCTCCAGCTGGAGGATCTCGTGGCGCTTCTTCTCACCGCCGGAGAAGCCCTCGTTGACGCCGCGGGCGGCGAAGGTCGGGTCGATGGACAGGTCCTTCATCGCGCCCTGGAGCTCCTTGGAGAACTGGCGGAGCTTGGGAGCCTCGCCGCGCACCGCGGTGACGGAGCTGCGCAGGAAGTTGGACATGGACACGCCCGGGACCTCGACCGGGTACTGCATGGCCAGGAACACGCCGGCGCGGGCGCGCTCGTCGACGCTCATCTCCAGGATGTTCTCGCCGTCGACGAGGACCTCGCCCTCGGTGATCTCGTAGCGGGGGTGACCCGCGATCGCGTAGGCGAGGGTGGACTTGCCGGAGCCGTTGGGGCCCATGATGGCGTGCGTCTCACCGGAGTTGATGGTCAGGTCGACGCCCTTGAGGATCTCCTGCCGCTCGTCCTCTCCGATCAGGACGTCGGCACGCAGACCGCGGATTTCGAACTTCGTCATATCAAGCCTCAGGAATTCTTCTCATCCAGCGACACGAGCACGTCGTCGCCGTCGATCTTCACGTCGTAGGTGGGAACCGGCTGGGTGGCGGGCGGGTTGATCGGCGCCCCCGAGCGCAGGTCGAAGCAGGAACCGTGCAGCCAGCACTCGATGGCGCCGTCCTCGACCTCGCCCTCCGACAGGCGGACCTCCGCGTGCGAGCACACGTCCCGCACCGCGAAGACCTCGCCCTCGGAGCGAACCAGCGCCAGAGGGGTCTGGTCGTCGAGCTCGATCCCCAGGGCCCCCTCTTCGGGGATCTCGGCGAGCTCGGCGACCTTCACCCACTGCCTGGTCTCACTCATGGGCCGCCAGCTTCCGCTCGACCTTGGCCATGATGTCGTCGCGCAGCTGCTCGACCGGGATCCGGTTGATGAGCTCCAGGAAGTAGCCGCGGATGACCAGGCGGCGGGCCTCGTCCTCCGGGATACCGCGCGAGCGCAGGTAGAACAGGTGGATGTCGTCGAGGCGGCCGCTGGCGGCGGCGTGCCCGGCGCCCTCCACCTCACCGGTGAAGATCTCCAGGTTGGGCACCGAGTCCACGCGGGTGTCGTCGGTGAGCTGGAGGTTGCGGTTGTGCTCGTAGGAGTCCGTGCCGGTGGTGCCCTCGCCGATGATCACGTCACCGATCCAGACACCGTGCGCGTCCTTGCCGCTGAGCGCGCCCTTGTACTCCACACGGGAGCGGGTGTGCGAGAGGTTGTGGTCGATCAGCGAGCGGTGCTCGTGGTGCTGACCGTCTCCCGTGAAGTACAGGCCGTGCAGCTCGGCGTTGCCGCCGCGCCCGGTGTAGGCCACCTTCGGGGAGAGCCGGACCAGGTCACCGCCCAGCGTGACCACGATCGACTTGAACGTGGCGTCCTTGGCGACCTGGGCGTTGTGCTGCGTGACGTCGACGGTGTCGCCGTCCCAGTCCTGGACGCTGACCAGTGTGAGGCGGGCGCCCTCGCCGACGTGGACGTCCACGCTGCCCGCGCGCACACCGGTGCCGGTCTGGTTGAGGACGATGACCGCCTCGGCCAGCGGCTTGACGTCGATGACGTACTGGTCGAAGCGGGTCCCGCCCTGGGCCTCGCGGTCGATGGTCACGTGCCGGTCCAGGGCCTTGCCCTGGGCGACGGTGACGACCGTGGCCTCCTCGAAGGAGGTGTGGGCCTGGGCGACCACGCGGTCAGCGGGGAAACCGGCCTTGCCGATGCGGGAGTCGTCGCGGCCGACGCGCTCCACCGTGACGCCCTCGGGGGCGTCGACGTCGAGCTTGTCGGTGCCGTCGGCGACGGCGCTGCCGTCGTGCAGGCCCTTGAGGCGGCGGATCGGGGTGAACCGCCACTCCTCCTCGCGGCCGTTCGGGACGGGGAAGTCGTTCACGTCGAAGGACCCGTGGGTGGCCAACTTGGAGAACGGGATGTCCCCGAGACCGTGACTGTGGGCCTTGGGTTCGATGCTCGGGCTGGTCAACTTAACCAACCGCTCCTTCCATCTGAAGCTCGATCAGCCGGTTCAGTTCCAGCGCGTACTCCATGGGCAGCTCGCGCGCGATGGGCTCGACGAACCCGCGCACGATCATCGCCATGGCCTCGTCCTCGTCCATCCCCCTGCTCATGAGGTAGAACAGCTGGTCCTCGCTGACCTTGGAGACGGTCGCCTCGTGCGCGAGCTCGGCGTCGTCCTCGCGCAGGTCGTTGTAGGGGTAGGTGTCCGAGCGGCTGATGGTGTCGATCAGCAGCGCGTCGCACTTGACGGAGGACTTGGCGTGGTCGGCGCCCTCCTGCACCTGCACCAGACCCCGGTAGGAGGCGCGGCCCCCGCCGCGTGCCACCGACTTGGAGATGATGGTGGAGGAGGTGTTGGGCGCGCAGTGCACCATCTTGGAACCGGTGTCCTGGTGCTGGCCCTCACCCGCGAAGGCGATCGACAGGGTCTCGCCCTTGGCGTGCTCGCCCATGAGGTAGACGGCCGGGTACTTCATGGTGACCTGGGAGCCGATGTTGCCGTCGATCCACTCCATGGTGGCGCCCTCTTCGGCGACGGCGCGCTTGGTGACCAGGTTGAAGACGTTGTTCGACCAGTTCTGGATGGTCGTGTAGCGGCAGCGCGCGTTCTTCTTGACGATGATCTCGACGACCGCGGAGTGCAGCGAGTCCGACTTGTAGATCGGTGCGGTGCAGCCCTCGACGTAGTGGACGTAGGCGCCCTCGTCGACGATGATCAGCGTCCGCTCGAACTGGCCCATGTTCTCGGTGTTGATCCGGAAGTAGGCCTGGAGCGGGATCTCCACGTGCACGTTCTTGGGCACGTAGATGAAGGATCCGCCACTCCACACGGCGGTGTTGAGCGCGGCGAACTTGTTGTCGCCGGGCGGGATCACCGAGCCGAAGTACTCCTCGAAGATCTCGGGGTGCTCCTTGAGGGCGGTGTCGGTGTCCAGGAAGATGACACCCTGCTCCTCCAGGTCCTCACGGATCTGGTGGTAGACGACCTCGGACTCGTACTGCGCGGCGACACCGGCGACGAGGCGCTGCTTCTCGGCCTCGGGGATGCCCAGCTTGTCGTAGGTGTTCTTGATGTCCTCGGGCAGGTCCTCCCAGGAGGCCGCCTGCTTCTCCGTGGACCGCACGAAGTACTTGATCTTGTCGAAGTCGATCCCCGACAGGTCCGCGCCCCAGTTGGGCATGGGCTTCTTGTCGAAGAGCCGCAGGGACTTGAGGCGGAGCTTGGTCATCCACTCCGGCTCGTCCTTCTTGTCGGAGATGTCGCGAACGACCTCTTCGTTGAGACCGCGACGGGCCTTCGACCCGGCCTCGTCGGAGTCGGCCCAGCCGTACTCGTAGTTGCCGAGCCCCTCGAGCTCGGGGTGCGCGATAGACGTCATGCGCGGACTCCTCCTGGACTCAGACGTCCTTGTGGTGTTCCGAGCCGCCCGCCCCCTGGCGGACGGCGTTGGTCGCGGGGGTGCCGTCGCCCCCGTCCGCCCCGTCTCCCCTGGGGGTGACGTGCGTGGTGCACACACCGTCGCCGTGGGCGATGGTGGCCAGCCGGCGCACCGGGGTGCCCAGAAGCCGCGAGAAGGCCTCGATCTCGGCCTCGCAGAGCTGCGGGAACTCGGCGGCGACGTGGGCGACGGGGCAGTGGTGCTGGCACAGTTGGTCGCCGCCCCCGGGTGCGGGCGCCCGGCCCGCGGTGGCGGCGTAACCGTCGTTGGACAGGGCCTCGGCCAGGAGCCGGACGCGCTGTTCGGGAGCAACAGCGTCGAGCTGCGGCTTGTAGCGCCTCTCCAGGTCGGCGACCTGACGCTGGGCGAACTCGCCGACGGCCTCGGGGCCGGCGGTCTCCGCCAGGAAGCGGAGCGCGCTGGAGGCGAGGTCGTCGTAGGCGTGGACGAAGGCGTCCCGCCCGGCCTCGGTGATGGCGAAGACGCGTGCCGGGCGACCCCTGCGCCGGCGTCCGCCGACGGGTCGTGCGTCACGGGCCTCGACCATGCCCTCGCTGGTCAGGTTGTCGAGGTGGCGGCGGATGGCCGCCGGGGTGAGTCCGAGCCGTTCCCCCAGGGAGGAGGCGGTGATCGGACCCTGTTCGAGGATGAGCCGCGCCACCCGCGCGCGGGTGCCGTTCTCGCCCCCGCGATCGGGGCCGGACATGGGACGGGGCACACTGGACGCGTTGGACACAGCGTTCCCCTCCCTTCTCCGGACGCCGCTCGTGTTTTAGACAACATCAGTGTGGCCTAAATAAGTCCGCGTAGGCAAACCCGCATTCATGCCCTTCATCACGAAGGTCAGCCTTGCCTAACAGCGGATTCACGCGACGACCATCGGCACACCACAACGCCGACCGGCGCCACGACAGTCCCAATTCCCACATCCTGAGACGCGCGACCGCGATGCGGACACCTCGGGTGTCCGTTCCCGCATCCGCGCGCGGACCCGCCGTCCCGGGCCGGTGACCCGCCTCGCCGGGCCGCACGTAGACTCATGGCCCATGGACACAGCCGCGGTCGAGGTCGTCGACCTGGTCAAGCGCTACGGCACAACCACCGCAGTCACCGACCTCACGTTCACCGCGCGCAGGGGCGCGGTCACGGCGCTGCTCGGCCCCAACGGAGCGGGCAAGACGAGCACCATCGAGATCTGCGAGGGGTTCCGCCGCGCCGACGGCGGACGGGTGCGTGTACTGGGCATGGACCCGGTCGCCGACGCGTCCGCGCTCAAGCCCCGGGTCGGTGTGATGCCCCAGTCGGGAGGCGTTCCCACCGGCGCCCGCGCGGGCGAGTGGCTGCGGCTGATGGCCTCCTTCCACGCACGGCCGATCGACCCCGACCTCCTGCTGGAGCGCCTCGGGCTGACCTCGGCCGCCGCCACCCCGTTCCGCCGCCTGTCCGGAGGCCAGCAGCAGCGCCTCTCCCTGGCCTGCGCCGTGGTCGGACGCCCCGAACTGGTCTTCCTCGACGAGCCGACCGCCGGGCTCGACCCACAGGCGCGCATGGCCACCTGGGACCTCGTGGCCTCCCTGCGGGCGGCCGGGGTCGCGGTGATCCTCACCACCCACCACATGGACGAGGCCGAGCGGCTGGCCGACCATGTGATCGTCGTCGACCGGGGCTCCGTGGTCGCCGAGGGGAGTCCCCGCGAGTTGACCGGCGAACGGCGCGAGGTGCGCTTCGCCGCGGCCGAACCGCTGGACGCCGAGGCGCTGCGAGCCGCACTGCCCGAGGGCAGTCGGGTCGGGTCCGCGACCGCCGTGGGCGGCGGGCACGAGTACGTGATCAGTACCGACGACCCCGACGCCCTGGGGCCGGAGTTCCTGGCCACGGTCACCGCCTGGTGCGCCTCGGCCGGGATCCTCGCCGAGGACCTGCGCGTACGGCGGCGTACCCTCGAAGACGTCTTCCTCGAACTCACCGGCCGGGAACTGCGCGACTGATGACCGAGCACACCTCCAGCACCCCCGCGGCCGCCCTCGTCGGCCGCTCCGCCGACGGCGACGCCGACCTGTTCCGCCCCGATCCGGGGGCCGCCCCGACCTGGCGGATGGTCGCCGCCCAGGCGGGGATGGAGCTGCGGATCATGCTGCGGCACGGTGAGCAGTTCCTGCTGACCATGGTCATCCCGGTCCTGCTGCTCGTGGGCTTCAGCCTCACCTCCGTCCTGGATGTGGGCGGTGGAGCCCGCGTCGACGCCCTCACGCCCGGCGTACTGGCGCTGGCGGTCATGTCGACCTCGTTCACCGGGCTGGCCATCGGAACGGGCTTCGAGCGCCGCTACGGGGTACTCAAGCGTCTGGGCGCGACCCCGCTGTCGCGCTTCGGGCTGCTGGCCGCCAAGACCCTGGCCGTGCTCGGCGTGCAGGCGATCCAGGTCACGGTGTTGTGCGTGGTGGGCCTGCTGCTGGGCTGGTCGCCGTCGCTGGACCCGGTCGGCGCGGTGGCCGTGCTGGCCCTGCTGCTGCTGGCCACGGCCGCGTTCAGCTCACTGGCGCTGTTGATGGCGGGCACCCTGCGCGCGGAGGCGACGCTGGCCGGGGCCAACCTGGTCTACGTGCTCATGCTGGGGATGGGCGGGGTGCTCTTCCCGACCAGCAGCTTCCCGGGGCCGTTGGAGCAGGCGGTCTCGGTCCTGCCGATCACCGCGCTCACCTCCGGTCTGCGGACGGTACTGGTCGACGGCTCCCTGCCCGGCATCGCCGCCTTCGCGGTACTGGCCGTGTGGGCCGCGGTGGGCGCCCTGCTGGCGAGCCGTCTCTTCCGCTGGGAGTGAGCCGCGTTCGTCGCGGGCCCCACCACCCTCGACGGACGCCTACGGCGCGGCCCCATCCATGAGAACCCCGCCGCCGCCCGAGCGGAACCCCCTGGGTTGACCCCCGCCCCTCAGCTCAGGGGGAGCAACCGCCACTGCTGGTGGGCCTGGCCCGCGTCGGCGGCCCGGGTGACCAGTGTGCCGTTGTCCGGCGCGCCGCCCTGGCCCTCCAGGGCCTGCCCGGTCGCGCGGTTGACGATGCGGATCACCCCGGCCCCCACCTCGACCAGGGACCACTGCTGGTTGGGCTGTCCGGTCCGGGTGAGCAGCGACGCTCCGGGCCCCGCGTCCGGTCCGGTGGGGATCTCCAGGAGCTTGTTGGCACCGATGGCCTCGATCTCGTAGAACCCGCCCTCCACGGGAACGAAGCGCCAACGCTGGTTGTCGCCGTCGTGGCGGTCCCACAGGTGCACGGGGGCCCCGTTGGCGGTGGCCGCCTGGGCGACGTCCATGACGCGGCCGCCGTGGACGTTCTGGAGGACGTAGACGGTCTCGGGGTCCAGGCCCGCCGGGTGGGTGGGCTCGGCGGAGGGCTCCTCGCTCGGTTCCTCGGAGGGCTCCGGTTCCGGGGCTCCCGGAGGCTCGACGAGGATTCCCGAGGCAACGGTCATCTCCGGTTCCTCCACCGGCTCCCCTCCCGGGAACAGGAGGCCGCCTGTGTACCCGGCGATGATGACGACCAGGACGAGTGCCACCGCGCCGACCGTGATCGGCCAGCGGGGGACGTGTCGGTCGGACAGGGAGTCGGTTCGAGGGGACATGCGTGGGTGCTCCAAGGCGGCGGGAATCGGGCCGTCTCGGCGACGACCCCGAACTATTTCACACCACACGCACCGATTCGCGCATGTTGGCCGGTCGACGCGCCCCTCGCACGGTTCCCGATAGTGTCGGCCGCCATGGAGGCCATCGGAGTTCCCTGGTTCATCGTCGTCCGCCACCTCGGACCGCCCTTGTTCCTACTCGTCGCGGGTGGGGCCCTCCTGCTGTGGCGGCGCCCGGCGCGGCGCGCTCTGGCCTGGGCCGCGCTGGCGACCAACCTGGTCGCGGCGGCGCTGCCGTACGCGTGGATCGGCGCGCAGGCCCTCACCGAACAGGCCGAGCGGACGGTGTACGGACTGGTCATGACACTCCTCCAGCCGGGCCTGGTGGTCGTGGCCTGGTCCCTGCTGCTGATCGCCCTCGTCGCGCCGGGGCGCCGCGAGGGGGACGGGAGACGGAGTCACCGGGAGGGCGACGGGAGGAAAGCGGCCGTCGACCGACGGGACTCCGAAAACGTAGGATGACTGTCCATGAGCTCCTCGTCGGATCGTGCGGGCCTCTCCCCGCGCGCCGCGGTGGCGTCCGTGCCACCGGTCTGGTTGGTCCTGGTCAGCATCTCCTCCGTGCAGATCGGCGCGGGTGTGGCCAAGAACCTGTTCGAGGCGCTTCCCCCCGCGGCCGTGGTCTGGTTGCGACTGCTCACCTCGGCGGTCCTGCTCGTCCTCGTGGCGCGGCCCGCCCTGCGGGGACGCGACCGCACCGACTGGACCGTGGTCGTCGGCTACGGCGTGGCGCTGGCGATGATGAACTTCTTCATCTACCAGGCATTCGCCCGGATTCCCCTGGGGATCGCGGTGACCATCGAGTACCTGGGCCCCCTGACCATCGCGATCCTCGGCTCCCGCCGCCGCGTCGACCTGCTGTGGGCCGCGCTGGCCGGGCTGGGCGTGGTCGCGCTCGGCCTGGAGTCGGCCTCCCTGGACCCGTGGGGCATCGTGTTCGCCGTGCTGGCCGCCGCGTCGTGGGCGGGCTACATCCTGTTGAGCGCGGCCACGGGCCAGCGGTTCAGCGGCGCGTCGGGACTGGCGATCGCCAGCGTCGTCGGCGTCGCCCTCCTGGCGCCCGTGGGCGTGGCTCAGGGCGGCGGAGCCCTGCTGGACTGGCGCCTGCTCCTGTTCGGCCTGGCCGTCGGCGTCCTGTCGTCCGTGGTGCCCTATTCGCTGGAGCTCACCGCCCTGCGCAGGATGCCGCCGCGCGTGTTCGGCGTCCTGATGAGCCTGCAGCCGGCCGCCGCCGCACTGGTGGGGCTCGTACTGCTGGGCGAACTGCTCACCGTGTGGCAGTGGCTCGCGGTCGCCTGCGTCATCGTGGCCAGCGTCGGGGCGACACGCACGTCGACCCGGCGGGGCAGGGGTGATCGTGAGGCCGATTCCTCCCCCTCCCCGCCGCACCGGAGCGAGTGAGGCCCCTCACACGAGGCCTCGGGAACATCGGTGGAACCGGACACATCTCACGCATGTCATCCGATCCCCACTCCGTGTCACCCGTTTGGAGCCCCATGTACCCCCACCAGCCCCACGGCCACCCCCAACCTCCCAGGAGGGGGATGTCCACCGGAGCCAAGATCGGTATCGGCTGCGGTGTCGCGGCCGGAGCGGTGGTGGCCCTCCTCGTCGCGCTGGTCGTCGTCGGCGGGATGCTCGTCCGGAACGCCGAGCCCACACCGGCGCAGCCGCCGGAGGCGTTCGACCCCAGCGACTTCCCGACACCCGACGTCCTCAGCGACGAGACCGTACCCGCCAGCGACACCACGGTCGGCCTGACCGCCGCCCCCGGGACCCTCGAGCCCAGCTTCATGTTCGACGACGGCGACTACGTCACCGTGGAGGTCACCGTCGTCAACAACACCGACGAGCCCGTCAGCGTCGCCAGCATGTACTTCACCCTCGTCGACGACGGCGGTGAGGAGCACGTCGCGGGCGCGGGCCTGCTGATGGACGCCGACGACATCGACGTCGTCGAACTGGCGCCGGGCCAGGAGATCACCGGCAACGTGAGCTCCTCGGGCACCTTCACCCCCGTGACCGTCCAGTTCCAGAGCGGCTCCCCCCGCCCNCACGACCTACACCGCCCCCGTGGCGTGACTCCGGGGCCCCGGGGGCCGATCGGCCCCACCCCCGGCCGACGGGCCCCGACGCAGGTCGCGCCGGTCGACCGGGGGTGAGCACCGGTGGCCGGAACCATGTACTACGCTCTGTCGTATGCTTGCGCTCCCGGCCACCGCGACCACGGCCCCGCCCCCGCTCCCCGCACTCGCGACGGAGACCATCGAGATCCTCGGCGCCCCGCTGTGGGCCTGGCAGATCGCCTTCGCGGCCGCCGGGGTCCTGGTGCTCGTCCTGTTGGCCCGCACCATCTGGACACCGACCCCGCGGTCGTTGCGCGCCTGGGCGCTGGGCAACGTCGTGGTCAACGCGGGGATCGCCGTCACCGGCGCCACGGTGCGCGTCACCTCCTCCGGGCTCGGCTGCTCGGAGTGGCCGCGGTGCACGCCCGACAGCTTCGTGCCGCTCGAGACCGAGCACGCGGCGCTCAACGCCGCGATCGAGTTCGGCAACCGCACGCTCACGTTCCTCGTGCTCGCGGTCGGCCTCATCACCCTGCTGGCCGTCCTGCGGTCCCGGCCCCGCCGCCGTGACCTGACCCTGCTGGCCGTGATCATCCCGTTCGGCGTGCTCGGCCAAGGGGTGGTCGGCGGCATCACCGTGTGGACCGATCTGCACCCGGCCTCGGTCGCCACGCACTTCCTGCTGTCCATGTTGGTGACCTTCCTGGCCGTGGCGCTGTACGTGCGCTGCCAGGAGCCCGAGGGAACGCCCCGGGTGTCGGTCGGCCCGATGCTGCACGCGCTGAGTATCGGCCTGGTGGTGATCGGGTTCCTGCTACTGGTCGCCGGGACCGTCGTCACCGGCACCGGCCCCCACGGCGGCGACGCCGAGGCCCCGCGTTGGGACCTGGCCCTGAGCGCGGTCACGCGGGTGCACTCCGCCCTGGCCTGGCTGACCCTGGCCGCCGCGGGCCTGGCCGCCGTCATCGCGGTCCGCGGCGGTGCGCGGCGTCCCGTCAAGGTCAGCGCCACGTCCCTGGTCGTGGTGGTGCTCCTGCAGGGGGTCCTGGGCTACACGCAGTACGCGCTCGCGCTGCCCGAGGGCCTGGTGGTGCTGCACGTACTCGGTTCGACCCTGACCTGGATCGCGATCTGCCGCCTGTACTTCTCCACCACGCGGCTCGTCCCGGCGGCCGAGGGCCTCACCGGACCGGACGCTGACCGTGACGGGGAACGTAGTCCTGTTGAGCCCGCGCCTGGGCGATGACGTGCGCGAAGTCCGATCTGCGCAGGAAGCCTGAGTCCGTCGGGCTCTCCGCCCAGCCGGGGGACACCGGCTGGGGGAGCCGCCCCAGGAAGGTGTCGCGCGCCACGTGCATGAGAGCCAGGAACGAGTCCCGGCGGACCTTCCAGTCGTCGCGCGGCAGGCCGGCGTCCAGCTTCTTGTGCAGGAGCGCGAGCTCGGTCGCGGCCAGCTGGTACTCCTTCATCGCCCTTCGCCCGCGGCGGCCCGCGTTGCGCGAGGCCCACTCACGGGCCTGACGCCGCCCGCCCATGGTGCCGAGCATGGTGATGTCGGCCGGCGTCACCAGCCCGGTGGGGATGTACTGGGGTAGGTAGTGAGCGATGGCGCTGATCTGGGCGTGCCGGTCGCGCACCGTCGTGGCCAGGAGGCAGAGGAGCACGAAGAAGAGCACCAGGTAGGCAGCGCCGAGCCCCAGCCAGCCATAGCGGGTCGAGGCGTTCCACATACCGTGCAGAACGACCGCCAGCCCCCACCCGGCGATGGGCGCGAACAGGCGGACCACGCCCGTGTTCATGGCCGCGTAGGCGACGCCGACGCCGATCATCGCGGTGTAGATGGGGTGCCCGAAGGGGGCGACGAGCCCGCGGATGGCGAAGGTGGCCACGAGGGTGTCGTCGAAGAACGCGCTGAGGAAGTACAGGACGTTCTCGGTGAAGGCGAAGCCGGTGGCGACCATCGCGCCGTAGATCACGCCGTCGGTGAAGGTGTCGATCTCGTGGCGGCGGCGCCACAGGAGGATGAGCAGGACAGCGCCCTTGGCGCTCTCCTCGACCACGGGCGCCACCACGGAGGTGGCGAGGTAGTCACCCAGGTCCTGGCCGTACAGGGGGACGGTGAGGTTGTTCATGCCCCAGGTGTTGAGCAGGAGCGACGCCACCACGGCGACGCCCGCGCCCCAGACGAAGGCGAAGAACAGGACCCAGCCGGGTTCGGGCTCGAACCGGTCCAGCATGAGGATGAGGGGCACGAGGACGGTGACCGGGATGACCGCGGCGATCAGGCTGACGACGAAACCCACCGCGCCGTCGATGCCGGCGGCCGCACCGCCCGCCATGGCCAGCAGCCACAGGTACACGAACATGCCGAACAGGCACACCACGCTGACCGAGATGCCCACGATGAGGGTGAGCGAGTAACGGGAGCGACGACCCTGGAGGATGGCCTTGCTGTCGAGACGGGGCATGGGCACCGATCGTATCCGGCCCCGGAGGGTGGAACGCGCCGTCGTCCACAGGCATCGTCGCTGATCTCCCGCAGTGCCGCGAAATACGGCAAGATCGTGGTGACTCGCCCGGTCGGCTCCCGACGGACTCGAGCGCCGCCTCCGGAGGACCGACGCCCCACCCCCAGACCGGAAGGCCCGACATGAACACCACCACTCCCCCTCCGACCGCCCTGTGGGCACTGCGAGCGACGGTGCTCCTGCACCTGGCCGCCGTGCTCTGGGAGGGCGCCACCGCCGGACAGCTGGTGACCTTCAACACCGAGGCCCTGCCCCTGCACTACTACGGCGCCTTCGGGGTCCACCTGGCCGCGGGTGCCCAGGTCCTCGCCGCGTGGTGGGTGTGGTCGGGCACCGGCCGTGGCCCGGAGGCGCCCCGGACGGTGCTGGCGGTGAGCCTGGTCGCCTTCGTCCTGGGCTTCGGGCAGGCGGCCATGGGCAGCTACGGACCGCTCCAGGCCCACGTGCCCGTCGCTCTGGTCCTGACCGGGCTGGTGGTGTGGGCCGCCGTCCTGTCCTGGTCGCGCGGGCTCCACAGGGTGCCCGTGGTGGGCTGACACCCGCCACCGGGACGAACCCCGGCGCGGTCGCGCCCCGGGAACGCGTGTGGCGGCGTCTCGCGCGAGGCGCCGCCACCACCGTGCTCCCGCTGGATCAGCCCAGCAGGTTGGCGATCAGCGGGTCGACGGTGACCGCCACGAACAGAAGCGCCAGATAGGCGTTGGACAGATGGAAGAAGCCCATCGTCTTGAGCTTGGCCCCGGTCACCCCGGCCATCGAGCGGCTCAGCAGGCGGTGCGCCTGACCCACCAGCAGCGCGCCCAGCACGAGGGCGACCACACCGTAGAACCAGGTGGCGTCCGCCACCGGCCAGAAGATCAGCGACACGGCCACGGTGGCCCAGCTGTAGAGCACGCACTCCAGCAGGACCCGGCGGTCGCTCGCCACCACGGGCAGCATCGGAACCTTGGCCGCCGCGTAGTCCTCGCGGTAGCGCATGGCCAGCGCCCACGTGTGCGGGGGCGTCCAGAAGAACACCACGAGGAAGAGCACGAACGGCGCCCACGACAGCCCGTTGGTGACGGCCGCCCAGCCGATGAGGACCGGCATGCACCCCGCGATTCCGCCCCACACGACGTTCTGCGCGGTGCGGCGTTTGAGCAGCATCGTGTAGACGAAGATGTAGAACACGATCGCGAAGACCGACAGCGCGGCGGAAAGCCAGTTGACCAGGACCGCGAAGCCCACGGTGGACCCGACCGCGAGCACCAGCCCGTAGGTGAGGGCGCCGCGTGGGGTGACCAGGTCCATCGCCCCCGGACGCTGGCGGGTGCGACGCATCTCACGGTCGATGTCGCGGTCGATGTAGCAGTTCATCGCGTTCGCGCTGGCCGCCGACATGGTGCCGAACAGCAGGGTCGCCACCGCGGTCCACAGCGGCGGGACGCCTCCGGCGGCGACGAACATCACGGGGATGGTGGTGATGAGCAGCAGCTCGATCACGCGGGGTTTGGAAAGGGCGACGTAGGCGCGCACGTGATCGCCGAAGGAGGCCTCGCGGGGGGCCTGGGGAGCGGCGGTGTCGGCGGCACCGGTGTGCGGGGAACGGTCGGCGAGGGCCATCAGCACCGTGCCCCCGGTCGGCTCGCTGGCGTCCCCTGGTGGGGTACCGGCTCGATTTCGGACACGCGGATACCTCGACAAGTCTAAGGGTCTCGACACTGCTCGCCATGCGGGGTCGAGCGGACCGACAAAGCGTCTGGATCGGCGGAAACCCCGTCAACGACATACTGTAGTACTTCCTCGCGGACCCCGAGGACGAGCCCCCGAACAACGGAAAGCGCCAGGCCCACGCCGTACCTGGCGGCGGGGGCCCGCCAGGTGTAAGCAGGGTCGCACACGCCCGCGCGCGCTGCCAGCGTGCCACGCTCCGCCCCGCCCCGCGCGCCGGCGGCCTCCGTCAGCACGGCACCACCTGGACGTCGACGCCCTGGTCACGAATCCTGCCCAGTTCGGCCCGGGGGATGCCGTCGTCGACGATGACGTGGTCGAAACGCGTCAGCGGAGCGAGCGCGTAGAGGCCCTCCCTGGCGAATTTGGTGTGGTCGACCAGCAGGACCCGGCGGGCCGCCGCATCCATGAGAGCGCGCTTGACGTCCACCGTCTCCTGCGACTGGTGACAGCAGGTATCGCCGGCATGACCGACGGATGTGCGGCACAGCTGGGAGCGGGGCCCTGGCGCCCGGCCCGTGGAACTCGGTGCTGGGCACCACCCTCGTACTCAAGGGCGTGGCCCCGCGCCTCCTGCGCGATCCCGGCGGTGTGGTCTACTCGCACCGCTCCTTGACCGGGGACTGGCCGCCCGGCGGAGCGTCGAGCACCGGTGCCGGGGCGCTCACCCACGCTCTGCCCGGCCGCGACCTGGACGAGTTGTCCGCCCGCTCCGCCGAACGCGGCGCCACGTCCACCGTCGCCTACCCGCTGGTCTCGGCCGGAGAGCGGTTCCCGTTCAGCGCCCCGAGGCGGAGGGGTTCCTCCTCGGCGCCCCCGCCGACGGCCCGCTGAGCCTCACCGGCGGCGCCGAGGAGGTCCAGGAGGCGTCGGGCACCGAGGAGGAGCTCATCGCGGCCCTGAGCGGTGTACGCGTCTGTGTCACGCAGATGGCGCCGCTCACCGAGCGCGTCCTGGCGGCCTGCCCCGACCTGGAACTGTTCTGTGTCAGCCGGGGCGGCCCGGTGAACACGAACCTCGACGCGGCCACCCGGCACGGCGTCGCCGTCTGCTTCGCGCCCGGACTCAACGCGGCGGCCACGGCCGAGCACACCCTCGGCCTCATCCTCGCCGCCGCCAGGCACATCCCCGACCTGCACACCGACTTGAGGGAAGGGCGCTGGCGCGGCGACTTCTACGACTACGACAACTGCGGCGTGGGGATCGAGGGAACCGCCGTCGGGCTCGTCGGCTACGGCGCCATCGGCCGCCGAGTCGCCGCGGCGCTGTCCGCGCTCGGAGCTCGGATCCTCGTGCACGACCCCTATGTGACCGAGGACGCGCTGCCGGAGACGGCCACCAAGGTGACCCTCGACGACCTGCTGGCCCACGCGCGGATCGTCTCGCTGCACGCCCGCCTGACCCCCGAGACCAGGGGCATCATCGGGACGGACGAGATCGCCGCGCCCTGGAATCGGGTCACCTACACGCGGCGGCGTTCGACGTCTACGCCGAGGAACCCGTCCCGCCGGACTCCCGACTGCTCAAGGCTCCGAACGTCGTCCTCACCCCGCACGTGGCCGGGGCGAGCCGCCAGGTCGCGCACAAGGCGGCCGACCGCTCGCGCACTGCGCCAACCCGGCCGTCCTCGACACCGATGGGGTTCTTCGAGGAAGGAAGGGGCGCGGGGAATGAGCGATGCGGCTCCCCACGGGCCGCCGCGGTTTCGGATTCGACACGAACCCCGCCGCCGAGATCTCAGCCACGTCGAGCCGTTCGACCAGCCCGCGACGAGGCTCGCCCCGCCCCGGCGAGGTGTGGAGCACACCCCCGACGAGGCCGGTCCTGACCGGTGGTGTTACCAGACGGTGATGAACGGTGTCGGGTGCCGCCTTACCTGGGCGTGGACGATAGGCTCACAGTTGGCCGAACCTGTCGGGATTCCCTCGGCCGTCGCGACCGTTGCAATGGGTGACCTCGCGGCCGGGGGCACCGCACGCCCCGCTCCGACACCCTGGGTGGTCCGTCCCCCCGCCAGGTCACCGGTCCGCCCCCTCGGCGGGCCGCGCCGGACACCGCCGGTGCCCGGCGACAGTACGCCAACAACCTTGCGCACACCGTGTCGAACGGGTGCCCGAGAAGGAGAACGAAAGTCCGTGAACGCCCACACGCCGCACGAACTTGAGTGGTCGGACCTCGACCTCCGCGCAGTCGACACCGTCCGAGCTCTGGCCATGGACGCGGTCGAGAAGTCGGGTAACGGACACCCCGGCACCGCCATGAGCCTCGCGCCCGCCGCCTACCTCCTGTTCCAGAAGGTCATGCGGCACGACCCGACCGCCCCTGAGTGGGTGGGCCGCGACCGCTTCGTGCTCTCCTGCGGCCACTCCAGCCTCACCCTTTACATCCAGCTCTACCTCGCCGGATACGACCTGAGCCTGGACGACCTCAAGTCGCTGCGCCAGTGGGACAGCCGCACCCCGGGCCACCCCGAGTTCGGGCACACCGCGGGTGTGGAGACCACCACCGGCCCGCTGGGCCAGGGCATCGGCAACGCGGTCGGCATGGCCATGGCCGCCCGCCGCGAGCGGGGTCTGTTCAACCCCGAGGCCGGTCCCGGCTCCAGCCCCTTCGACCACCACGTCTACGCCATCTGCTCCGACGGTGACGTCCAGGAGGGCGTCAGCCACGAGGCCAGCGCGCTCGCCGGGACCCAGCGACTGGGCAACCTCATCGTGATCTGGGACGACAACCGGATCTCCATCGAGGACGACACCCGCGTCGCGCACACCGAGGACGTGGCCGAGCGCTACCGCGCCTACGGCTGGCACGTCGAGGAGGTCGACTGGGCCGCCTCCGGCGAGTACGCCGAGGACGTCCACGCCCTGCACGAGGCGATCCTGCGCGGCAAGGCCGAGACCGACCGTCCCACCTTCATCCGCCTGCGCACCATCATCGGCTGGCCCGCGCCCAACAAGCAGAACACCGGCGCCATCCACGGCGCGGCCATCGGCACCGCCGAGATCTCCGCGACCAAGGAGATCATGGGCCTGCCCGATGAGCCGTTCGCCGTCGAGGACGCCGTCATCGAGCACACCCGCCGTGCCCTGGACCGGGGCCGCCAGGCGCGCTCCGAGTGGGAGGCCGCCTTCCAGGCCTGGCGGCGCAGCGCCGGTGAGCACGGCGACCTCTTCGACCGGCTCCAGTCCGGCAAGCTTCCCGTGGGCTGGGAGGAGAGCCTGCCCTCCTTCGAGGCCAGCGAGAAGGGCATGGCCACCCGCAAGGCCAGCGGCGAGGTGCTCAGCGCCGTCGCGCCGGTCCTGCCCGAGCTGTGGGGCGGCTCCTCCGACCTGGCGGGGTCCAACAACACCACGCCCAAGGGTGAGCCCTCCTTCCTGCCCTTCGACCGGGCCAGCACCATGTTCCCGGGCAACCCGTACGGCCGCGTGCTGCACTTCGGCGTGCGCGAGCACGGCATGGGCTCGATCCTCAACGGCATCGCCCTGCACGGCCCGACCCGCCCCTACGGCGGCACGTTCCTGGTGTTCAGCGACTACATGCGCCCCGCCGTCCGGCTCGCCGCGCTGATGAAGCTGCCGGTCACCTACGTGTGGACGCACGACTCCATCGGCCTGGGCGAGGACGGTCCCACCCACCAGCCGGTCGAGCACCTGTGGTCGCTGCGCGCGATCCCCGGTCTCGACGTCGTCCGCCCGGCCGACGCCAACGAGACCGCGGTCGTCTGGCGCAAGGTCCTGGAGACCACCGACCGCCCGGCGGCGCTCGCCCTGACCCGCCAGAACCTGCCGGTCCTGGACCGCACCGAGTACGCGCCGGCCGAGGACGCGGCCCGGGGCGGCTACGTGCTCGCCGAGGCGGGCACCGGGACTCCGGAGGCGATCATCATCGCCACCGGCAGTGAGGTCCCGATCGCCCTCGCCGCCCGCGAGGATCTGGAGGCGGCGGGTACGCCCACGCGCGTGGTCTCCATGCCCTGCGTGGAGTGGTTCGAGGCCGAGAGCGAGGAGTACCGCGAGAGCGTCCTGCCCTCCTCCGTGCGCACCCGCGTGTCGGTCGAGGCCGGGATCGCGATGGGCTGGCGCGCCTACGTCGGCGACGCGGGCGAGTCGGTCAGCCTGGAGCACTTCGGCGCCTCCGCGCCCTACCAGACCCTGTACGAGAAGTTCGGCCTCACCTCCGAGGCCGTGGTCGCGGCGGTGCGCGGCAGCGCCGCCAAGGCCGGACGCTGACGTCGCGGGCCCCGCGCCGGGACCCGGCGCGGGGCCCGCTCCCTGTGTGTAGCGGGCGCCAGACGCCCACGAGGAAGGCACGAGACACCATGAGCCACACACCACTGAAGGCCCTCTCCGAGGCGGGCGTGTCCGTCTGGCTGGACGACATCAGCCGTGAACGGCTGCGCACCGGCAACCTGGCCGCCCTGATGTCCACCCACCACGTGACGGGCGTGACCTCCAACCCGACGATCTTCGACAAGGCGCTCGCCGAGGGCGACGCCTACGACGAGCAGGTGCACGAGCTCGCCGCTCGCGGCGTGTCGGTCGACGAGGCCGTCCGTCTGCTCACCGCCTACGACATCCGCTGGGCCGCCGACACCCTGCGCCCGGTCTACGACTCCACCGGCCGCGTCGACGGCCGGGTCTCCTTGGAGGTCGACCCGCGGCTGGCCCGCGACACCGAGCGCACGGTCGCCGAGGCCAAGGCGCTGTGGTGGCTGGTCGACCGCCCCAACCTGATGATCAAGATCCCGGCCACGGCCGAGGGTCTGCCCGCCATCACCCGCGTGCTGGGTCTGGGCATCAGCGTGAACGTGACGCTGATCTTCTCCCTGGAGCGCTACCGCCAGGTGATGGACGCGTTCCTGGCCGGCATGGAGCTGGCCCGCGTCAACGGCCACGACCTGTCCCGGATCCAGTCCGTGGCCTCGTTCTTCGTCAGCCGCGTCGACACCGAGATCGACAAGCGCCTCGAGGCCGTCGGCACCGACGAGGCCAAGGCCCTGCGCGGCCGCGCGGCCGTCGCCAACGCCCGCCTGGCCTACCAGGAGCACGAGGAGGTCTTCTCCTCCCGCGAGTGGAAGGCCCTGGCCGACCTGGGCGCCACTCCGCAGCGCCCGCTGTGGGCCTCCACCGGCGTGAAGGACCCCGCCTACGAGGACACCCGGTACGTCACCGAACTGGTCGCGCGCGACACCGTGAACACGATGCCGCAGGCGACCCTGGACGCCACCGCCGACCACGCGGTCGTCACCGGCAACACCATCCTGGGCACCTACGAGCAGGCCGAGGCCGACTTCGCCGCGCTGGAGGGCGTCGGCGTCAACCTCACCGAGGTGTTCGGGGTCCTGGAGGACGAGGGCGTGAGCAAGTTCGTCGACTCCTGGGAGAGCCTGCTGGGCGGCTTGGCCGCCAAGCTCGACCAGGCCTCCTGAGCCCCGGCACGCCACGCGGAGCCGTCCCGCGGGCGAGGCGGCCCGTCAGTGACGTAGGGGCGCCGCGGTCCACCGGCCGGGGCGCCCGGCCCGAGCCCCCGTCCCCACCCGGACGGGGGCTCGGGTGCCCAGCCACCATCCACCGGCCACTCTCGACAGAAGGACGAGATCTCGTGAAAGAACCGGTGATGCCCGGAGCGGTACCCAACCCGCTCCGCGACGCCCAGGACCGCCGCCTGCCCCGCATCGCCGGGCCCAGTGTGCTGGTGCTGTTCGGCGTCACGGGCGACCTGGCGCGCAAGAAGCTGATGCCCGCCATCTACGACCTCGCGAACCGGGGCATGCTTCCTCCGGGGTTCGGCCTGGTGGGCTTCGCCCGCCGGGACTGGGAACACCAGGACTTCGCCGCCCAGGCGCACGATGCGGTCCGCGCCCACGCGCGCACCCCTTTCCGTGAGGACGTGTGGCGCCAGTTGAGCGAGGGAATCCGCTTCGTCCAGGGCGACCTCGGCGACGACGACGCCTTCGACCGCCTGGCCGACACGGTGCGCGAACTGGACGCCCAGCGCGGCACGGGAGGTAACTACGCCTTCTACCTGTCCCTGCCGCCCAAGCTGTTCCCGACCGTGGTCACCCAGCTCAAGCGGTCCGGCCTGGCCGAGGCCAAGGAGGGCGAGGGGCCCGGGGGGAGCACGCCGTGGCGGCGGGTGGTCATCGAGAAGCCCTTCGGCCACGACCTGGACAGCGCCCGGGAGCTCAACACGGTCGTCGACGACGTGTTCCCGCCGTCGTCGGTGTTCCGTATCGACCACTACCTGGGCAAGGAGACGGTCCAGAACATCCTGGCCCTGCGCTTCGCCAACACCCTGTTCGAGCCGCTGTGGAACCGCAGCTATGTGGACCACGTGCAGATCACCATGGCCGAGGACATCGGTGTGGGGGGCCGGGCGGGCTACTACGACGGGATCGGCGCCGCCCGCGACGTCATCCAGAACCACCTGCTGCAGCTGCTGGCCCTGGTCGCCATGGAGGAACCGGTCTCCCACGACGCGGACGCGATCCGCGCGGAGAAGGAGAAGGTCCTGTCGGCGGTCTCACTGCCCGACGACCTGTCCACCGGGACCGCGCGCGGCCAGTACGCCGCCGGCTGGCAGGGCGGCGCGGCGGTACCCGGCTACCTGGAGGAGGACGGCATCCCGTCCGACTCCGGGACCGAGACCTACGCGGCGCTCAAGCTCATGGTCGACACCCGCCGCTGGTCGGGCGTCCCGTTCTACCTGCGCACGGGCAAACGGCTGGGGCGGCGCGTCACGGAGGTCGCGCTGGTGTTCCAGGGGGCCCCGCAGCAGCTGTTCCCCCGCACCGACATCACCGAACTGGGGCAGAACGCCCTGGTCCTGCGCATCCAACCCGACGAGGGGGTGACGCTGCGCTTCGGGTCCAAGGTGCCCGGCGCCAGCATGGAGGTGCGCGACGTCAGCATGGACTTCACCTACGGCCAGTCCTTCACCGAGGCCAGCCCCGAGGCCTACGAGCGGCTCATCCTGGACGTGCTCATCGGTGACCCGCCGCTGTTCCCCCGGCAGGAGGAGGTCGAGCTGTCCTGGCGGATCCTGGATCCGGTCGAGGACTTCTGGGCCAAGTCCGGCCAGCCCGAGCAGTACGGCTCCGGCACGTGGGGACCGGAATCGGGTGAGGTCCTGCTCGCCAGGGACGGCCGC
>NZ_ANBC01000281.1 GCF_000341125.1 Nocardiopsis lucentensis DSM 44048
TCCGCGGATGACGCTCTACCTGCCGAACACCACGACTGCGGCGATCACCGAGGCGCTCATGGCCGAACGGCACAGTGTCGGCGGCGGCGCCATGAACATGGTCCTCACCCTGGTCATCGTCACCGACGAGGCCGACCACTACGACGCCGTGCGCGCGGCCACCGAGGCCGGACACGAGCACCCGTCGCGCGTGGTGGCGCTGATCCGGCGCGACCCGCGAGCGGAGCCGGCGATCGACGCCGAGATCCGCCGCCCGGGCACCTCGGGGCCGGGCGAGGCGGTGCTGCTGCGACTGTACGGACCGCTGGGCGAGCACCCCGACTCCGTGATCACCCCGCTACTGGTGCCGGACGCGCCGGTCGTGGCGTGGTGGCCCGGGGCGGGACCGACCGACCCGGGATCCGACCCCGTGGGGCGCCTGGCCCAGCGGCGCATCACCGACGCGCTGCGGGCCCAGGACCCGCTGCGGGATCTCCAGGAGCGGATCGAGCACTACACCCCGGGCGACACCGACCTGTCCTGGACCCGGTTGACACCGTGGCGGTCGCTGCTGGCCAGTGCCATGGACCAGCCGTGCGGCTGGGTGACCTCGGCGAGGGTGACCGCCGAGGAGCACTACCCGAGCGCCGACCTCATGGCGGCCTGGCTGACCGACCGGCTGGCGGTGACCGTGGAGCGCGCCGTCTCCGACGGTCCGGGACTGACCGAGGTCCGGCTGACCACCGACCACGGGGACGTCGCCCTGACCCGGGTGGACGGGCGGGTGGCCACATTGTCACGGCCTGGCCAGCCGGATCAGACCGTGGCGTTGGAACGGCGCGGGGCGGCCATGGCGCTGGCCGAGGAACTGCGCCGCCTGGACGCCGATGAGACCTACGCGAGCGCCGCCCGCCAGCTGGGGTCGTCGCTCGCTGGAAGCGGAGCACAGTAACCATGAGTGAACCGGAGATCCTCCGTCACGAGGACGGGAACCGGCTCGCGGACGCGGCCGCGCGGCGGCTGGTCGACATGATCGCCGAGGCCGCGCGGGAGGAGCGGGCGTTCCACCTGGTGCTGACCGGCGGCGGGGTCGGGATCACGACCCTGCGGGCGGTGGGCGACCGGGCGGAGGCGGTCGGTCTGGACTGGTCGCACGTGCACCTGTGGTGGGGGGACGAGCGCTTCCTGCCCGAGGGCGACGGCGAGCGCAACGAGACCCAGGCGCGGGAGGCGCTGCTGGACCGGGTCAAGCTCCCGGTGCACCACGTGCACCCGATGCCCGCCTCCGACGGGATGGACGGGGACCACGTCGAGCACGCGGCGACCCGGTACAAGCGGGAGCTGACGGCGGCGGCGCGCGGTGAGGCCCCGGTGCCCCGGTTCGACGTGTGCCTGCTGGGCGTGGGCCCGGACGCGCACGTGGCCTCGCTGTTCCCCGGACTGCCCGCGGTGTGCGAGGACGAGTCGGCCGTGGCCGCGGTGCACGACTCACCCAAGCCGCCGCCGCGGCGCATCTCGCTGACGCTGCCGTCGATCCGGTCGGCCCGCCAGGTGTGGGTGCTGGCCTCCGGTGAGGGCAAGGCCGAGGCGGTCCGGCTGGGCCTGGCGGGCGGGGACCCGTGCGAGGCGCCCGTGGCGGGTGCGCGCGGCGCCGAGCGGACCCTGTTCTGGGTGGACGAGGCGGCGGCCTCGCGTCTGTGAAACGCAGCGAAGTCGCCCCCGGCCGGACAGGTCGGGGGCGACTTCTTCGCCGACGGGTTCAGTCGAAGAGGTCCTCGGCGCGTTCCACGGCTGCCACACGGCGCGCCCAGCCGTGGAGCTCCTCGAGATCGGTTGAGGACGTGATCCGCTCGCGAACCTCGTCGCTGACCCCGATCCCCCTGGAGTCCAGGAATTCGAGAACCGCCTCGGCCAGTCCCTCGTCCCTGCCTTCGGCCTTGCCCTTGGCCTCGCCTTCGCGGAAGGGGCGGCCGATCAGTTCGGTCTTGAACTCGTAGTCGCGCAGTTTCACGATCTCCTCCAGGGATCCTCGGGCCGCTGCGGACAGCGCCGCGAGCACCTAGTCAGAGTACGACGAGGAGTTCGACGTATCGAGGCTCCTCAGGGCCACGTACAGGGCTTCGAGCGCGGCCCGGTCCTCGGTCGGGTTGGCGGCCATGGCCAGGATGGTCAGAAGGGGGTGGGACGCGGCCGTCTTCTCGTCGGTGACGGGAGCGAGTCCGTCGAGCGAGAACACCACCGGCTGAACGTGGCCGCACCCCAGGTCGATGGGGTCGCCGTACCTCCCCACCAGAGCGGAGTCGGGTGTCAGGACCAGCAGGGCGACCGGGCACCTCAGCCGCAGGCGCGTGTACGCCACGTAGGCGGGCCAGGAGTAGTGCTTGCGCGGGTCCCAGGATCGTTGGGGCCCGGTGATGATCGCGAGAACCGCCACGGGTTCGTCGCCTTCGTACGGCGGCGGCGCGCGCTCGCACACCACCACGTTGTCGGAGTTCAACCTGCCTTGACCCCGGCTCTTCAAGGCCGGGAGGAATCGCCGCACAGGCCGCGTTGAGCCCTTCGGTGACGAGGGTCACTTCGCGGGCATCCGCCTGCGTTCTGTCACACCCCCGGTACACACTGGTGGGCGTGTCGACGATCACCGTGCAGCTCAAGCTCACACCCTCGCCGGAGCAGGCGGCGGTGCTGGGCGCGACGCTGCGCGCGCTCAACGACCACGCCACCCACGTGTCCCAGACCGCCCACCGCGAGGGTGTGGTCAAGAACCACCCTCTGCGCAAACTCACCTACCCAGGTCTGCGCGCCGCCGGAGTCGGGTCCCAGGCGGCCCAGTTGACCATCAAGAAGGTCGCCGACGCCTACACCACCCGCACCGCCAACCTGAAGGCCGGAAACTACGGGCCGCCCGGCTCCAAGCGGCGGCGACGCATCGAGTCGACCCCGATCTCCTTCCGTCCCGAGGCGGCGCAGCCCTATGACGCGCGGAACCTGTCCTTGGCCCTGGACCAGCGCACGATCTCGCTGTGGACCCTCCGGGGACGGTTGAAGGACGTGCCGTTCGCGGGCTCGCCGGACCAGCTCAAGCTGCTGGCCGACCACGAACGCGGCGAGTCCGACCTGCTGTGCCGGGACGGCGTCTGGTTCCTGCTGGTCGGCGTCCAGGTCCCCGACACCCCGGAGTACGCCCCGGACGGGTTTTTGGGGGTGGATCTGGGGATCGTCAATATCGCGACCACCTCCGACGGTGAGATCCTGGCCGGGCGCGGGCTCAACCCGTACCGCAGACGGCAGCAGCGCCTACGCGCCAAGCTCCAGACCAAGGGCACCAAGAGTGCCAAGCGGCTGCTCAAACGCCAGCGCCGTAGGGAGTCCCGCCGGGCGCGGGACGCCAACCATGTCATTTCCAAACGCATCGTGGCCGAGGCCGAACGCACCGGACGCGGCATCTCCCTCGAGGACCTGAGGGGGATTCGTGCCCGGGTACGGCAGAGGAAGCCCCAACGGGCCGCGCTGCACAGCTGTCGTTCCACCAGCTCGGGAGTTTCATCACCTACAAGGCCCGGCGGACCGGTGCGCCGGTGGTGCAGGTGAACCCCGCGCACTCCTCACGGGAGTGCGCCGAGTGTTCCTACACCCATCGACACAACCGGATCTCCCAGGCCCTGTTTACCTGCCGGTCGTGTGGCGTCGCCCGCGCACGCAGACCGGAACGCTTCCCGTGTCCTGGCCCGCCGTGGCCAGGCCGTGTGGAACGCAGGGCGGCAGTCATCCGCCCCTGACGATTCCTAGGGAGTTGTCTGGACGCGGGAGGTCGATCCGGCAGCCAGCCGGGCGCCTACGTCCCTTCAGGGCCGAGAAGCTGACGTACGGCAACGCGGTACTCGTGGCCTCGGCGGCGTCGCACCGCACCCGGGTGTAGGCGGGCAGGGACTTGCCGGTGACCTCGTGCAGAAGCTCCGCCGCGAACTCCGGATCGTGCCGGATCAGGTCGAGGGGGAACTCGTGTTCGTGTGAGGGCATGGCGGAAAACTATGGCCCATGCCACCATCTCCGCAGCTCAACGACCAAACGTCCACATAAGACCCATCCGCCCCGGTCTGTTCGACCCCGGAACCGCGCGCACGAGCGCCCCTCCGGACCGCCGTCGCGGTCCGGAGGGGCGCTCGTGTCCTGTCGGGCGCTGTGTCAGGCGACGGTCGAACTCCTCCAGAACACCGGGATGAGGATGGCCGCCGCCAGGACGTGGGTGAACACCAGGACCGCCTCGGTGGCGGCACCGCCGCCCACCGACACCGACGGCACGCACGACACCGCGGTGAACACGACCGCCACGACCGTCCACAGCAGGCGGCCCCGCGCGCCGAGGAGGCGTTCGGCCAGGGCGAGCGCGCCCCAGCCGATGAGGCCGAAGAGCGCCGTCCACAGGACGAAGGCGGGTACGGGGACGGGGCCGGGTTCCATACCGGGCATCTCGATCACCATGTCGACGCCCAGGAACGGGGCCAGGCCGCCGACGACGGCGGTGGCGACGCTGGCGGCGGCGATCGCGCCCAGGCGGGGCTTCCAGGCACCGCGGCGGGTGCGGGTGGTGCGGGTCTCAGGGGATGTCGCGGTCATGACGGCTTTCCTCGTGTCTCGAAGGTACGGATACGACCGTACGGACCTCCGGTGAGACTTCCTATGCGCCAGACGCTCTCCTGTTTACGTGATCGTCTCCTGTCAGGCCTGTCCGAGGTACGCTCACCGCATGGACGTACTCAGCGACGTGGTCGGGACGATCCGCTCGGGACAGCCGCGCGCGGCACGGGTCGAGTGGCACTCCCCCTGGGGCATGCGGTTCCCGGAGGTGTCCGGGGCGGGTTTCCAGGTGGTGCTCCAGGGCTCCGCCTGGCTGCGGGCCGAGGGCGTCGACCCGCTCCGACTGGGTGTGGGGGACGTGGTCTTCCTCCCGCACGGCCACGGATACGCGCTGTCCGACCGGCCGGACGCCCCGATCGACGAGCTGTCATGCGTGTCGGCCCTGGACGGGCGGAGGAACGGCGCGCCGGTCGGTGAGTTCGTGTGCGACGCCCGGGGAGCCCGGCCCCACCCCCGCTTCGACTCGACCGCGCTCGGCTCCCCGGACGGGGACCCGCCCTCGTGCGTCACCGTGGGAGGGGCGTACAAGACCCACGCCAGCCGCCCGCACCCGATGCTCGTGGAGCTTCCGCGCGTCGTGCACCTGCCCGCCCGGGTGGGACAGCACCCGGAACTCACCTCGGCGGTGGAGCTGTTGGGACGGGAGTTGGACACCTCGCACCACGGTGTCGACACGGTGGTCCCGGCCCTGCTGGACATCCTGCTGATGTACATCCTTCGGGCGTTCCTGGAGGAGCACCGGCCCGAGGCGGCCTGCGGCTGGATCGGCGCGCTGCGCGACCCGGCGGTGGGCGCGGCGGTGCGCGCCGTCCACGGGGATCCGGCGCACCCGTGGACCGTGGCGGAGCTGGGTGAGCGTGCCGGGCTGTCCCGGGCGGCGTTCTCGCGGAGGTTCACCGCGATGGTCGGGCAGGCGCCGCTCGCCTACGTCACGTGGTGGCGGTTGACCCGGGCCAGGGCGCTGCTCCAGGAGACGGACGCCCCGATCAGCGCGATCGCGGCGCGGGTGGGGTACGGGTCGCAGTTCGCCTTCGCCAACGCGTTCAAGCGCGAGTTCGGGACCTCGCCGGGGCGGTACCGGTCGGGGGTCGCCGACGCGTCCTGAGCGCTCCGCCCGGGCCGCCACTCGGCTACTCGTCGAGGTACCGGTACCTGTCGTCACCCGGCGAGACGACGAGACGACCGTTCCGGAGCTGCCACTCAGTCATGCCGTCGACCTCATGGCTGACCAGGAACAGGCCCGTGACGCGGTCCCCGTCGTCGTCGGAGGCCGGGATCCGCGCGATCTCCCTCATCTGTTCGACGAGCCCGTCCAGGGCGGAGGCACGGACGTCTGCACCGTAGAAGACGTAACGGGTCCAGTTGACGTGCTGACGAGGCAGGCCCCAACCGTGGGAGTGGTGGCCGTCCTCATGCGAGGAGATCACCTCCCGGACGGCGACGAGCTGTTTCTCGTCGCACTCCAGCCATCCCCTGACCGCCACGTAGACGCCCACGCCCACCCCCTCCTCGGCGGGTCAGGATACGCGGGGTCACACGGCCCGGCACGCATCAGGCCACACCACCGGACGGGCCGAGCCCGAGCTCATCCCGGTACGGCCGCCCTGAGCACGTCCTCGCACCACCGACGGAAACCGGTGGGCGCGGGCTCGGGGATGCTCGGTTCTCGGGCGCACCGCTGATCGTCCTCACCATCGCCTGGCCGCGGCAGTCCCGTTCGATGGCCACAGCGGCGCTCGTCCGGGCCGCGGCGGACACGGCCGAGGACGCAGCCCGAACCCCCACGCCGATCGCGACACCGCAGGACGGGGCTTGATAGGCAAGGAATCACTTGCCTATAGTGAAGGCATGGCCGACGACGTCTTCAAGGCCTTGGCCGACCCCACACGCCGGAAGATCCTCGACGAACTCGCCGAGCGGCGGGGGCAGACGCTCTTCGAGATCTGCTCGCGCCTGACCATGAAGCACCAGATCACCATGTCCCGCCAGGCGGTCTCCCAGCACCTCGCCGTGCTGGAGGCGGCGGGACTCGTCGAGAGCAGACGCGAGGGGCGCAACAAGTTCCACGACCTGAACACGGCTCCGCTGGAGCACATCGCCGAGCGATGGATCAGACACGACCCACCGGAGAACTCATGAGAATCCACCTGTCCAGTGTCTTCGTCGACGACCAGGACAAGGCCTTGCGCTTCTACACCGAGGTGCTGGGCTTCGTGAAGAAGCACGAGGTCCCGCTCGGCGAGGACCGCTGGCTGACGGTCGTGTCCCCCGAGGACCGGGACGGTACCGAGCTGCTCCTCGAACCCAGCGGCCACCCCGCGGTCAAGCCCTTCAGGGAGGCCCTGGTCTCGGACGGCATCCCCTACACGCAGTTCGCCGTCGACGACGTCCGGGCCGAGTTCGAGCGGCTTAGGACGCTGGGGGTCCGGTTCACCCAGGAGCCCGTGGAGATGGGCCCGGTCACCACGGCGGTGTTCGACGACACCTGCGGCAACCTGATCCAGATCATCCACCAGAAGTAGCGGCGGCATCGCCGTGCCCCCGAACCGGTCCGGTCCGGGGGCACGTGTCACGTGCGGGTCAGGCCACGCTCGGGCAGGACAGGCCCGCCTCGGGCGCCTCACCCGTGAGCAGGTAGGCGTCCACCGGATCGTCCACGCACCCGCTCTTGTCGTTGCCGTAGAGCGTGTGTCCGGCGCCCTCGTAGGTCACCAGGGTCGCCGTCTCCAGCTGGGCGGCGAGCTCCTCGGCCCAGGTGTACGGGGTGGCCGGGTCGCCCACGGTCCCGATCACCACCACCGGCGGGGCGTCGGGGGCGGTGAACCCGGTCGGCGCCTCCTCCGTGTCCGGCCAGTACGCGCAGGGCAGCTGCTCCCACACCAGGTCGGCGCCGAACAGCGGTGACGCGTCGCCCGCCCGGTCCACGGCGTCCCGGTAGGCGAGGATGTCCGTCGGGTCGTTGCGGTCGGCGCAGTTGATCGCGGTCAGCGCGGCCTCGGCGTCCAGCTCCTCCTCGCCGGGCTTGAGCTGCACGGGCTCCTCGTCCTCGTAGAGGCCGTAGGTGTTCTCGTACAGGTAGCCGAGGTAGTACTCGGTCTCCTCGGCGTCCCCGCTGTCGATCGCCGTGAGCAGGTCGGTGAGGTAGTCCCAACTCTCCTCGTAGTACAGCTCCATGCCGATCATCGACACCAGGGTGGCGCCGTCGATCGTGACGCCCTCCACCACGGGCGCCTCCCGGTCGAGCGTGGCCATGATGTCCGCCATCGCCGCGTCGGCGTCGTCGGCTCCGGTGAACGGGCAGGCGTCGCCGGTGGCCGCACAGTCCTCAGCGAACAGCCCCCACGTTCCCTGGAAGCCGAGCGCCTGGTCGTAGGCGACCTCGACGTTGGGCCGGTCGGTCTCCACGGCGCCGTCCAGGACCAGGGCCCGGGCGTTGTCCGGGAACATCTCGGCGTAGAGCGCGCCGATGTAGGTGCCGTAGGAGTAGCCGACGTAGGTCAGCCGCTCGTCGCCCAGGGCGTCACGCAGCACATCGAGGTCGCGGACGACGTTGACCGTGCCGATGTTGGCGAGGAACTCCTCGCCCACCGTGTCGACGCAGTCGTCCGCGTAGGTCCGGGCGGTCTCCGCCAGGGGCTGGAGGTCCGCTTCGCTCAGGTCGGCGGGGTCGGTGTCCCCGAACCCCTGTCGGGCCTCGACCATGGCGTTCCAGTTCCCGCACGCGAAGCCGCCGCTCTCCCCCACGCCGCGCGGGTCGAAGGAGACCAGGTCGAAGGAGGCCCGGACCTCGTCGGAGAACGACGGGTAGTCCAGCATGTCGAGGCCGGTCACGCCGGGTCCGCCCGGGTTGACCACCAGTGATCCGACGCGCTGGTCGGCGTCCCCCCGCGCCGGGGCCCGGACCACGGCGAGGTCGAGGGTCTCACCGTCCGGCCGGTCGTAGTCGAGCGGGACGGTGACCGTCCCGCACTCCAGGGCCTCGACCCAGTCGGGCTCGGAGCCCCACTCGACGAGTTCGTCCACCTGTTCCTCGCCGTAGCAGGCCGACCAGCCGATCGTCTGACCGGCGAAGGCGGCCGTGACGTTCGCCGTCTCCGCTGTCTCTGCCGACTCCGCCGCCTCCGACTCGCCCGGTGTCGGAACACACCCCGCGACCAGGGCGGTCACCGCCGCCGTTCCGGCGCCCAAGGCCGGTACTCCCCACCGCACCCGCGGCTCCGTTCTGTCCACGCGTCGCACTCGACGCGCTGATGCTCATCTCCATGGCGCGCCGTCCGGTGTCCTCCGGAGCGGCGCACGGGGGATGGGACGGACCGAACCCGGTTCCGGTTGCGTGAAACCCCTACCGGAGACCGTGATGCCCGACACAGGAACCGGGAAGCCGCCATAATCCCCCTCACCCCTGGAACCACACGCCGTCGAGCCACGGAAGAGCCACCGCGTGCACCGGCGCCATGACTGATGCGGCCAGTGCCAAGCGGAACGTCCGGACATGAGTGGGCGGCGGGTTCCGGCCACGGGACGCAGCAGGCCTCAAAGACGGCTGACGTCGGTGTCGAACAGGTCCGGAAGCGCGTCGGGCGACGCCGTGGCGACCACCGGGCGCAGTGGTTCCCCGAACGCGAGGCGGGCGGACCCCCCGTCCTCCTCAGGTGCGGTGTGCGCGATCCAGGCCACGAGTTCGCGTGCCCGGCCCACGTCCCCGCCCGGTCGGGTCAGCGCCACGACCACACCCGCGACGTCGCAGCGCAACTGAAGGTGCACGGTGGCGGCGAACACGCTCTGCGCCCACGCCCCCGGCGTGACCTCGTGCGACCGGCCGTCGTGCGCGCGGCGCCGTCGCCAGGCGGGCGCGGCCAGGCCGACCGCGCGGTCGTCGAAGGTGAGCACCAGGCTCGGCCGCTCCTGCGCGGTCAGGCACGCCTCCGGATCGGTGAGCGTGGCGTCCATCCACACCCCGACCGGACCGCTGGCCGCGCGTACGAGCGCCGCGCGCGCCGCGTCGACCAGGGCCGTGTCGACCTGGCCGCGCGCCGCCCGGCGGGCGCGGGCGCTGAGCGGCCCGTCGAGCGGGACGTATCCGGGAAGGACGAGGGGCCAGTCGACGACGGCGCGACCGGTGAGCGAACGCACGCCGTGGGTACGGCACACGACCGCGCGGTCGGCGGGCAGCTGGTAGGTGACGCACGCGCCGGAGCGGAGGGCGGCCAGGGCCAGGCCGAGGCTCATCGCCTTGGTGCCGGTGGTGATGTCGGCGACGACCGGGGGCGCGGGGACGGTGTCGGCGGTCTCCTTGGCGATCCAGTCGTGGGCGACGGCGGCGACGGCCTCGGCGTCGGAGCCGTCGACCGGATCGGGGGTCAGCCGCACGCGGTCGCGGTATCCGGCCTCTCTGAGGAGCACGGCGTCGGCGGGCGCGGCGTCGGGGTGTTCGACCGCGTGGAGGGTCCGCGCGGCGGACACGCGCACGTTGTCGCGCAGGCTCTGCGCCGAGGGCAGCACGAGGGCGCGGGCGGGCCGGTGGGCGTGGACCGCGGTCAAGGTACCCAGGCGACTGCCGCCCAGGGAGGTGACGAGGACGGGACGGTCCTCCGGCCCGGGATGGTGGGGTGGAGGGGGCACACCGTGCGCCCCGAAGGGGTCGTCCCGCGCCGACCCCTCGGGCACGCGGCCGCGCGGGGCCGGGAAGAACGCCTTGCGCAGGTCGTCGAAGGAGGTGAGCCTCCTCAGCAGGTCGTCCAGGTTCCACACGTGAACGAGCCGGGCGGAGAGCGCGGGGTTGTAGTCGGTGATGCTCTCGCGCAGCCCTGGGACGACGGGGCCGGTGTAGACGAACAGGACCTGGGCGGCCGCGCCGAAGACCCTTCGGGCCTTGGCGACGGTCCACCCGGCGCGGGCGACGACGTCGCCGGGCCGGGTCTTGGCCTCCACGCACAGGACCCGGTGACGGTGGCGGACCACGGCGTCGAAGTCGGCGACGGAGCCGGTCGGGTGGACGGGGTCGGCGACTTGGCGGGCGCCGAGGACCTCGGCCTCCGGCTGGCGCCGCAGGTGTCGTCGCAGGTGGGACAGGACACGCCCCTCGGCGACCACACCTCGTCTGACGGACGGGGACATGTCCGGGTAGCGGGCCAGGAGCGCCTGTTTCCCGCCTTGGGCGAAGAGGCGGACGGGTTCGGGGTCGCGGTCGTCGACCCACCGGGCGCCGTGGACCTCGGCCAGGGTGCGCAGGTCCACCCCGGCCGTGGAGAGCGGCAGCCCGGGGCGGGTGGGGTCGGCGGTGCGCAGGACGTCGCCCGCGGCGTCGAGGTAGTGGCGCCACCGGCCGGCGTGGGGAAACGCGCGTTCGTGGTAGAGGGCGGCGGCCACGCTCATCACCTTGGTGCCGCCGGTGTAGTCGAGGAACCAGGGCCGCCCTCCGTGGGCGCGGTGGAGGTCGTCGAGGGTCCCGGCCACGGCGGAGAAGTCGTGGGGGTCGGGCCCCACGCTCAGGGCCCGGACGGAGGCGGGGGCGGCGATCCGGTCGGCGGCGTCCGCGACCCGCAGGGCGATCGGCCGCGTCCCGTCGCTGCACAGCAGGACGAGGTGGGCGGCGGGGAGGGTGAGACAGGACAGCAGCGCGGGGGTGGGGTTGCGGCCCACGAGGACGACGGCGGTACGGGGAGTGTCCACGGCGCCCTTCCGCGACGGGTGCTCCTGGGGTCTCCACGCTAGATCAGGTGGGTCCGATCCTCCAGGGGGCGGGGACCGTATGTGGTTTCGGAAGAACACACGGTCGTGGCGGGGAGAGGCTGGCGTGACCGGCGGCACCGGGCTCACCGTCCCGCCAGCTCCGGCCGGGGGGACACCGGTGAGCCGCTGACGACGAACGACCGGCAGGCGGTGACCACTCCGCGCCCGTCCCGGACGAGGTCGGAGGGGACGAGCAGGTCGTGGCGCTCGGGGTGGGCCGAGCCGACGACCGAGGAGACGATGAACCACACCCCCTCCTGTGGTTCGGGCAGGTCGGCGCGGGTACGCCGCTCCGCCACGAGGGGGACCCCCGCGGGCACGCCGTCCGCCTCGGGTATCGGTACGCGTACGGCCTCCACACGCGCCGGGCGCTCCGCCCGGGGCCAGCTCCGGATCACGCGTGAACGCTCGTCGACGACTGTCACCACATGCGGCGTCAGGTTGACCACCGACATCCGGCGACCTCCGTTCCTCTCGCTCCGCGACGGCCTCCGCGCGGTCGCGGACGGCCGTGCCCCACCCTGTCGGGGGGTGCTCATCGCCGTCTCTCGGACACACCGGCGCGCCCTGCCCGGACGTTCCGGTACGACCGGACCTGTGACGGGTGGGACTGGTGTCTGCTATGTAACCCCGGGTGTCGAAGAGGGGGCTTCGGGACCGGGTCCGACCGTTGACAGTCCGCACACGACCGCCCTACTTTGTGGTCAGACCTCCCGTTAACGCGGGGGTGTCAGCCACAGTCTCATCGACTCTCACACACGCTTTCCCGGAGGGCTGGGAGAGCGACCCGGCCCCGGACCACCCGGGGAGAAGAGTTCGTGAGCACGCACCACTGCTCCGCCTGGGAGCTGTTCGGCTCCGCCGCCTTCCTACGCGCGTTCACCCGCGTGGTGGGGTGCGGGCCCTGCTCCGCGGACGGAACCGCGCAGGGCTGCACCGGTCACTCCGAGCAGTTCTGCGACTACGTCGACCTGTGCGCCGAGCACTGCCCGTGCCCGGTGCACGGAGGCGATCCGACCAGTGTCATCGCCGTGCGCATGGCGCGCGCCGTACCCACGGCGTCCGGTGTCGACCGCACCGCCGCCCACCGGCTGCGCGACGCCCTGGACGACGTGCGCCGTGACCGCTCGTACAAGAACCTGCGCCGTGTCTACCCGCAGCCGGCGGCGGGCGGGCGGACCCGGTGCGCCTTCTCCGAACGGCCCCGCCGCTGGGCCCAGCGCCGTGACGTCGCCCGGGTGGCCACAGACGTGGTCGACCAGGAGGCCCTGGCGCTGCTGGTGCTGACCGCAGGGTGGGGCAACCCCGCCTCCGACCTGCCCGAGGACATCCACCCGGGCGAGACCGTCTCCTTCACCGAGGACGGCAGCGCCGTGCCCATCGCCGACCTACACGGCCGCCCCGTGTCCGAGGCCAAGGAACCGCCCCTGGTCTCCACCGCGACCGGCGACTATCTGTTGCGCAAGCTCGCCGAACTGGCCGCGGGACGCGACGCCGACCAGGGCCGCACCCCCGACCAGCGGCGTCGGTTGCACCTGCGCGAGATCCTGCCCGGGCTGAGCGGCGAGGACGTCGCCCGCCGCCTCACCGGGGTGCTGGGGCGCATGGCGGTGGACATGCCCGTCCACTTCCGCCTCGTGCAGAGCGCGCGGGGCCGCGCCCGCAGCGCCCCGTACGCCCCGGTCTCCGAGACCCCCGCGACGGACGAGGACACCACCGGTCGGCGCGAGGTCCTCGCCCCCGCGGAACAGGCGTGGCTGAGGGACACCGGCCGGGACCTGGCCGAGCTCGCCCAGGCTGGGCGGAGAGCCTTCGACGCCGACCCGCGTGGCGCCCTGGACGGCCTGCTGCGCGCACTGCTGGAGGAGGGTTCCGGCGTGCCCGAACGATGGTCCGGTGCCCAGGACGACCCCGACCTGCGCGCCGACCTGCTGGAGGCGCTGGCCGAGATGATCGAGGGGTGAGACCGGCCCCGACGGTGACAGAGCGTGCCACGGCCCCGGGTCCGCGCCCAACCCCCCGGCGCCCCTCACCACTCCTCGTCCCGTTGCCCGGTCATGCCGAACCGGACGGTCAACGGCGGCAGGACGGGGTACTCGGCGAACTCCCTCAGCGACATCACCGCCGTGCGTTCCCACGG
>NZ_ANBC01000282.1 GCF_000341125.1 Nocardiopsis lucentensis DSM 44048
GCCTGGTCGACCTCGCGCCACCGCTCCGGGCGCGGCTCTCCGGGCAGCCTACGGGCCACCAGCGCCGCGCCGAACGCGTCCAGGAACCCCTGGACCCGCTCCGGCCCGGCACGTGCGACACCGGCGGCCGGGTCGAGCGACACCGCCCGCGCACGCCGGTCGACCAGGTACAGCTCCGGACGCAGGTGCACGCTCCCCATCCCCAGCGACTTGCCCATACCGACCTTGTGCGCGTGGGCCGGGTCGGCGGGATCGCCGCCGTCGACGGGGTTGTCGAGCAGCAGGGCACGCAGCAACGCCCCGAGTTCCCCGTCGGTGAGGTTGGTGAAGGCCAGGCGCGAGCGGAACGTGAGCCCGTCGCGCACCGGCACGACGTCGCGCTGGGTGTCCCGGACCTGCTCGGCCCGGTGGCCGCGGGCCACGACGGCGATGCCCAGCTCCTCCTGGGCGCGGTCGTCGTAGCGCACCGGTCGGCCCAGGTCCGCGCGGTGCCGGTGCAGGTAGGTCTTGTAACCGCCGAGTCGGACGCGGCCCTCGTGCGACCAGGTGACGATGTCGGGACGGTCCCCCTTGGCCGCGTCGGGGCCCTGGACGAGGTAGTTGGCGAAGCAGCCGCGCTGCGGGGAGAGCAGACGCACGCGCAGCGCGGCGCCGTCGGGATAGTCCGGCTCGGGGTCGGTGCTGAGCGCGTGGCCGAAGGACACCCTCCCCTTCGAGGCGCCCGCCTCCCCGGCGAAGGTGTCGGTGTCGCCGAACATGGCCCGGCACACGTCCACGGGGCGGCCCGCCAGGGCGGCGCGGTCGGGATCACCGTGCTGGGGTCCCAGGACCCGGGCGGGGACGGCACGGCGGACGGGGTTGTCGTCGCTGACGGCGATCCGGTAGCCGCCCGACCGGCCGAAGGAGACGACCTCACCGGACATGTCGACATCGAACCAGACCGGTTCGAGGCCCTTCCTGGGCAACCCTCCGCCGCTGGCCCCGGCCACCGGGGGGCGACCGGGGTCCCCGGCGCACGCCCCGAGGCCGTCGGGGAAGGCGACGCGCTGGTAGCCGGTGATCTGCTCGGCCGACTCGAAGAGCGCCACCATGGCGTCGGGGACCGGTGCGCGCCCTCGCCGCAGGTCCGGCGGCCGGGGGAAGAGGTAGGCGTTACGGCGCTCCCCCGCCGCGACACCGGTCAGGACGGTCAGGCACGGGACGATCCCGCCGCGGTCGCCGCCCACCGGGTGCGGGGAGCGGGAGTCGAGGTAGTGCCGGGCCTCACGCGCGGTGGGGGCCACGGCGGCCACGCGCCTCTCCCCCGGCAGGTGGACCGCGTGCACCCAGCGGTACTGGAGACGGCCGTGCTGGTCGTGCGTGGTGGGGACGTAGGTGCCCGAGCGCGGCGGATCGGGGAAGTCCGCCACCCCGAAGTCCCAGGCCCGAAGGCTCTCCCGGAGGACGTCGAAGGACACCCGCAGCGCCTGCCCGGCCTCGGCGGTGATCGGGGTGGCCGGGACCTCGACGACGTACCACCGGTCCTCGGTCGAGGAGTGGAAGAGGAAGCCCTGTTTGGTGCGCAGGCCCGCACGGCGTTTGCGGTAGTGGGCGTGCTGGTGGGACATGACCTGGCGGGCACGGGTGGACAGGGTGCTGTCGGCGCTGTCGGGGTCGATGCGCACGGGGGCGCGGAAGAACAGCATGGGGGTGTTGACCGGACCGGTCTCTCCACCGGTGAGCATGCGCACGGTGTTGCGCACCAGGCCGCGCAGGGTCGGCCCGGGGATGGCCGGGAGAGTGCCGTCGCCGTACGGGAAACGGGTGGAGACGTTGACCGCGCCCCGGTCGAGGGTCTGTCCGACGAACGTGGGGGTGAGCGTGGTCAGGGTGAGTTCGATCCAGCCCGAGTGGGTGCCCTCCACCGTCCGGTCGTGGCTGCGCAGGAGGTCGCCGGTGACGAAACCGGCGTGCAGGTCGGCTGCGGGCATGGGGGTGTCGGCCAACCGCACGAGGCCGTAGGGGGCCGTGGCGTGGTACCTGTCTCCCCCGCGCGGCGAAGGTCCGCGCTCCCGCCCGTCACCGCCACCGCACGCGGCGGGCCCGTGCGGCGCGCCCATCAGTGCGCCGCCCCCGGGATCTCGTCACCGGACCCGACGTCGATCTCCGGACCCGTGGGCTTGAGCCCTGCGGACAGGCCGGTGAGACGGTGGAAGGCGACTCCGACGGCGCCGGTCGCGGGATCACTCGCCCAGTACTCCCGGACGGTCAGCCAGGTGCCGCGGCTCTCCAGGGCCGTGCGTCCGCCCGGGACCGGCCGGTGGCGCCCGGAGAAGTCGGCCCACTCCACGGGAAGTACGGCCTCGGAGCCACCGGGTTCGGTGGTCACGGACAGGGGTGCGCGGGCGTCCGCCGTGTAGCTGTGCCCGGGCCCGTTCCAGCCCTGGAGCAGGAACGAACGGTCGCGCGGACGCAGCCAGTCGGGGACCTCGCCGGGGGCGTCGGCGCTGATCCAGCCAGCCTCGGCGCGCTCGCCGAGGCGGATCTGCGCGCGGTGACCGAAGACCAGGACCTCCAGGATCCGCCAGCGGTCGGTGTCCGGATCCACGGCCGGCCGGGCCGGGAGCGCGCCGGACGCGGCGCCGGGGAGGGTGTCGGACCGGTACCAGCGGTCGCGGTGGCAGGAGCCGGTGACGCGGACGTCGCCGAGTTCGGCGAGCAGCCACTGGGGATGGCCCGGTGCCGCGGGGAGGCCGGCCACGCCCGTGTCCAGGAGGCGGCAGCGCGCGGCGCGGTCGAACACGTCGGTGAGGACGCCGTGGATCTGTTCGGGGGTGAGCGGCCGGACGGCCAGGCCCGCGGGCTGTGGGGGACGATCGCTCACCCGTCACCTCCGGTCGGCTCGTCGGGGGCGAGTCGGTCGTGCAGGGCGGCGAGCCAGCCGCGTGCGATGGCCGCCTCGG
>NZ_ANBC01000283.1 GCF_000341125.1 Nocardiopsis lucentensis DSM 44048
GTGGCCAGCTCCCGGACGATCAGGGCGAGCAGGCCGAGCAGGGCGTCGTCGGGGTCGCGCACATCCAGGACGACGTCGGCGCCGCCGCCGCAGTGGAGGTCGGTGCTGAACAGGCGTCCGTCGACGGCGTCACCGAACAGGGCGTCCACGGTCAGGCGAGTGGCGGTCAGCGGCGCTCCGCCGGACAGCGCGGGGGTGGAGCGCAGCCGTACGCGGGAGGGGCGGGGGATGGCGGTGCCGCGCTCAGTATCGCGTTCGGTGTCGGCACCCCACCAGTGGGTGTGCCAACGCCGCCATCGTGTGACCGGCCCGCCCAGGTGCTCGGCGGTGTCGCGTACCAGGCGGGCGGCGATGCGTTTGAACAGGGAGAACAAGGCGGTGTCACCGAGGACGGGAGCCAGGCGCACGTCGGTGGGCCCCGTGGAGGCGGTCGAACCGGCAGGACCGCTGAGGGCACTGGGGCCAGGGGGACCTGTGGGAGTAGCGGGGTCGGCGGGGAAGGCTGACGCACCCGGGAAACCATCGGCGCCGGTGACGACCGGGCGGTACCGGTGGGCACGGTCCACCTCCCCGATCCGGTCGCCGACGGGCACATCCCCGACCATGAGCAGACCGGGGCGCGGCTCCGGCGCCCCGTCGGCCCCGGGCGGCGCCGCGCGTTCGGCGACGGCCAGGGTCAGGTGGAGCTCGGCCCGGTGGCGACGGTCGGCGACGGCGGACCGGGCGACCAGCTCGACGACGGCCGCGTCACGCCCGTGGACGACCAGTGCCCCGCCGAGGGCGTCCGCCAGAGCGGCCGCGTCCCCGTCCGCCGCCGCGTCCCCCGACCAGCGCTCGGCCCACGTGCGCGCGTGGTAGGCGAACCACCCGTGCTCCTCGGACAGGTCGTGGCGGAGCACGGACCAGCGCTCGGCCCGCACCGAGCCGTATCCGCGCCCGGACCTGCCCCCGATACGCGCCCCGGGCCCCGCGCCGTCCAGACCTCCCGCGGCCAGGACGAGCAGCGCCAACAGCCGCGGTTCGTCCTCCGGGGCGGGAACGGCCAACCGCAGGTGCGCGGTGAGGACCGTCCCGGAGGGCAGGACTTCCCACTGCCACGTCCGGCCCGGGAGCACGGCCCCGGCCGCCGGGTCCACGCGCGTTCCCACCCGGACCGCGACCGCGGCCCCCTCCGGCAGTTCGGCCTGGGCGTCGTCCAGGTCCAGCGCGCTGGGGACGGGAGGCGGCACCTCCTGGCCGACCTCGTCCCGGGGCTCTGAGGCGCCGAGGAGCGCACGGACCCCTTCCGGGTCACCGGTGCGGTCGGCCAGTTCGTGCCGCAGGATCCCGGCCAGGGTCGTGGCCCGCAGACGCGGCAACCCGGTGCGCGGGTCGCGGTCCAGACACAGGTCGACATCGGTCTCCGCGGCATGGCGGGGCGTGGCCTGGGCCGCTCCGACATGGGTGTCGGAGAGCAGGCGCAGCCGTGCGGTCACCTCCCAGACCAGTGCGGGCGGAAAGGGCGGCGGGACGGGGTCGGGGCTCACCGCCGACCTCCCCGTTCACGGGGTGCAGGGCCGTCGGGCACGGAGCGCGCGGCCCGGGCGGCCTCGGCCAACCAGGAGGCGACCAGCAGCAGGCACAGACGCGCTGACGCACGGCGCTCCCAGGACAGGGCGGACTCCGACAGCCCGCTCGGACGGGTCCGTGGCGGGCGCCCGTCGAACAGGGTCAGGTCCACGGCGGCGACGGCCTCGGCGTAGGCGGGGTCGTGGTCGGGGTCGGGCCGGTTGTCGGCCCACCAGGCGGCGGTGCCGTCGGCGAGTCCCTCCAACCAGGCGCGGACGCTGACGGTTCCATGCCGACCGGGGCGGAGGAGGCGGGCTCGTTCCAGGGCGCGCGCGGCTCGGTCACGCAGGACCCCGCGTGCTCCGGAGCGGTCGTCGTCCGAGCCGCGCGGGGGACGGCCCGCGACGGTGCGTTCGAGGGCGGCCAGGGCGTCCTGCGGGGTGTGGTGGGGGTGGGCGACGACCTCGCGCAGGCGGCCCAGCAAGCTCGGCGTGAGCGGTGTGAGCAGGTGCGCCGAACCCTGGGCGAGCTCTCGGGCGTGGGCGCGAACGGGTGGGGCCGCGGCGTTCCAGAGCAGGTCGTCGAAGAGGGCACGCACTCGGTCGTCGTCCTCCGGGGCGGGCGGAGCGGGGGGGGGCCCGCCC
>NZ_ANBC01000284.1 GCF_000341125.1 Nocardiopsis lucentensis DSM 44048
GCCACCGGCGCGAGGGGTTCGGGCTCGGGCGGCGGCGGACACGCGAGAGTGAACTGGCCGTGTCCGTCGACCACCCGCTCCCCCAGCGGGTGCGCCTCCAGCATCCGTGCCCCCTCGGTGGTCAGGTCCCGGTCCAGGCGCAACCGGACGACGGAGCCGGGCCGGGCCGCCCAGCGCTGTGCCATCGGCCCCCGGTAGCCCCGGTGGTAGGCGCCGACGGCCTCGGCCTCCACGTGGCTGGCGAGCACCTCGGCGCGGGTGCCGGGCAGGACCCGGGCCAGCAGGGCGAGCACGGCGGGGACCAGGAACTGGGGGCGGTGCTGGCCGTGGTCGTCCACGACGAGCGCGGGCGAGAGCAGGAGGAGGTCGACCGGGGCCCCGGCGGGCCGGGAACGGTCGGGGTCGGCGGGGTCCACGCGGTCGGGTGAGAGCAGGCGGTCGGGGTCGGCGGGGGCGACGCGGACCCCTCCGTGGGCCCGAGTGCCGCCCGACCCCAGGGTGAGGGTGCCGTCGGCCTCGGCCAGGGCGGCGACCACGCGTTCGGCCAGGGCGTACAGGGAGTCGGGGTCGGGGGCCCGCAGCTGCCAACGGGCCTCGAAGACCTGGCCCGGGTCGAGGGTGGTGGTGAGGAAGGGCAGGCCCTGGCGGCCCGCTCCGACACGGGACCGCCCGAGGTACTGCTCGGCGGTCGTACGCACCTGGGCGCGGAACGTTCGATCGGGGGTCACCGGGTCGCGGACCGCGCGGTAGGGGGTGGCGGGGTCGGTGGGACCGAAGACGTCGACGGTGGTGTCCCCGTTCTTGCCCGGCGTGTACAGGTAGGCGGGCGGCGGAAGGGCGACAGCCGCGCGTTCCAAGCGCCCGGAGACCGGATCCGCGCCGGGTTCCAGCCTGGGGTGGGCGGGGGCGAAGCGCACGATGTCGCCTCGGGCCACCCAGGCGTCCAGGTCGTCGTGGCGTCCGGCGCGTCGGAGGGCGGCGGCGAGCATACCGCGCTGGGCCCGGCCGCTGATGACGTGGTCGGAGTCGATGCTCAGGGGGTCGTAGGACGTACGCACGGCCAGGGTGTCGGTGAGGACGTAGCGCAGCGGCAGGTAGGCGCTGTGGAGGGTGGGGTCGGCGGTCACCGGGCCACCTCCGATCCACCGA
>NZ_ANBC01000285.1 GCF_000341125.1 Nocardiopsis lucentensis DSM 44048
GCGGGTCCTCCGCGCCGGGGCCGGCGAGTCGGACGTCGACGCGGCCCCGGCCGCGCGCGGCCCTCGCCCCGATCCGCGTCGTGGCCAGGCAGGCGCGGGCGAGGATCCGCCAGTGCTCCTCCCTCGGAGGCTCGGCCCAGGTCAGCGCGGCGGTGAGGGTCAGCCCCGGCAGCAGGACGCGATGGGTGCGCAGCCGCCCCGGTTCGGGAGCGCCTCCGGGGCCGACCTCGACCCCCGACTCCAGGGTGGTGTAGGCGTCGGTGACCGCCCGGCGCAGGGTGGTGCGCAGGGGCTCCTCGCGCCCGGCCAAAGCCCGGGCGACGGCGGCGCGCACACCGTCGCCGAGGACGGCGTGGCCCACGCGCAGCATGCGGTCGGCGCCGTGGGACCGGTCCCGGCCCAGGGCCTCGCGGGCGGCACGGGACAGCTCCGGAGCGACGGTCAGGGCGCTGGCCGCCCCCTCCCGCAGACGGGCGGCCAACCGGTGCCGAGGCAGGCGGGGCAGACCATGGTCATCGGTGACCACGTCCGTGTCCGCGCCCGTCCCGTCCGCGCTGGCACCGACGAACAGAGCCGGTGAGGCCAGGTACACGGTGACGCGGTCGGGGCGGCTCACCGGGGCGGGCCCTTCACCGACGGGGCCGCGCCGGGGCGGTTGGAGGGCTGGGGCAGGTGCGTGGGCAGGGCCTCGGCCAACCGGGGGTCCAGGTACAGGTCCATGACCCCGACCGCGTCCAGCAGCCCTCCGGGCGTCCACCCCGGGGGCAGCTCGACGGCGGCACCGGTCACCCGGGCGCGGCGGTCGAGTTCGGGTGCGGGATCGGAACCCGACTCCAGGAGCGGGACGAGGGCGGAGAGCAGCCACCCCCGGTGGCGGGTGTCGCCGTCGGAGAGCAGGCTGCCCGGCGCCCCGGACAGATAGCGGTCCACGAAGCGCGCGAAACCTGAGCCGGTCAGCGGGAGTTCGGTGCGCGGATGGGGCGCCAGGGCCGCCTGGTCGAGCCCGCGCAGGACGCGGTCCACGCCGTCGAACCGGAGGGTCCAGGCGATCGCGTGGTCGTCGACGACGGTGGGATCGGCTTCGGCGCGGTCCACCCGGTACCGCTTGGCGCGGCGGCACATCGCCTCGCACAGGTCGTACCCCGACGACAGCGGGGCCCCGACCGGCTGGACCGCGATCCCCACCCCGACCGTGGGCACGTACGTGGTGTGGACGCCGCCGTCAGGCCCGGTGACCGTGCGCCCGCCACCGGGGCCGTGGTCCGGGGCACCGTCGTGGGCGTCGGCGAGCACCCGGTGCAGTGCCACCCGGGGGTCGCGGGGGTCGGCGATCCGAGCGGGGTCGGCGTCCAACCAGTCCAACGCGTACCTGGCCAGGCTCAGGGCGAGGCGGGCGTCGCACAACACGGTGAGGTCGTCGCCCGCCACGACGATCGGGCGCACCGGCACCCGGACCCGGTCGAACGGCCCCTGGAAGAGCGAGACCGGCCCCGCGGCTCCCGTACCGGGGATGTGCGGACGCCGACCCGGCTCAGCGCGCACCGTGGCGGCCACCGCGCGTACCAGGACACGGGCCAGCCCCTCGGTGAGCCAGGCGATGCGGGTGGACAGGCGCCGCTGGGCCACGGCACCCGACCCGGGGATCTCGGGGTCGGCGACGCGCTCGCGGTAGTCACCGAGGATCACACCCAACCCGTTGACGTCCACGTGCACGACGGCCAGGCGGCTGACGTCCCCGTGGTCGCGGCCGAGCCGGTCCACCTCCA
>NZ_ANBC01000286.1 GCF_000341125.1 Nocardiopsis lucentensis DSM 44048
TCCTCGGCGCGGCTGCTGTCCACGACCTCGGCGGGGCCTCCGCTGACGGCGCACACCGCCGTGATCCCGTAGCCGTGGGCGGGGGTGTGCAGCGCCGACATGCGGCGCCGCGCCTCCCGCAGCCGTGCGGGCAGGACCGCCAGGGCCTCATCCACCCCCGCCGGGACCGGCTCCGGGTCGGCGACCCCGGCCGTCCGGCCGTAGGGGACCAGCGCGACCACGGGGGTGAGCTGACCGGCGAGGTCGCGCAACCGCCGTGTGTAGCGCCCCGTGAACTCGCGTGCGGACGGGAGGTCGGGGAGGACGACGGTGAGCGCGCCGCCCGCGTCGCGCAGGACGACGTGGTCGGGCGGCAGGAGGTCGGCGACACCGTTGCGGGCGTCGGAAGTGTCGGTCAGCTCCGCGACCAGGGCCGCGCGTCCGACCGCGTCGAGGATGCGCCGCCCGCTGAACACGAAGGACTGGATACCGCGCAGATCGACACCGACCACCACACCGCCGGAGGGGAGGCCCCCGGCCCCGTCCCCGGGGGAGAGCTCCGGCGCCGCGCCGGAGTCCGGCGCCGCGGGCGACGACGAGAGGGGGGCACCGTGCTCGGAGGCCGTCCGTCGGGGGGCGTGGGGAGTGGCGGGAGGGCGGTGGAGGGCGACGGGTGGGACGATCACCGGGTCGGCTCTCCTTCTGGGCGGGGGCACGGATCTGGCCCGGACGTACGGGCGTCCTGGTGACCTCTCTCGGACGGTGTCGGCCAGGCCGCGGACGACGGTCCCCCACCGATACCAGCAACGGCGCCCGTCCGGCACACTCACCTCCCCGGTTGGCCCGTTCCGGTCACCGGAACCGCCGCCCGGGACACAGTGTCCGAGAGAGCTGGATGCGCACCCCGCTTCCCCTCACGGAGGTCCCACCATGACCCGGCACGTACCGGAACCCGCGGCGCCCACCCGGCCCGCCACGGCCCCGGCACCGACCGTCCCGGCGCCGTTGACCGCCCAGGACCTGGTCCCCCACCTGCGGGGGCTGGCGCGGGCGCTGCGGGAAAGTCGCGCGGACCCGGCACGGCGGAACCGAGGCGGTCACATGTGAGGCACGGGAGGCGGCTCCCGCCCCCGTCCACGGGGTGGGAGCCGTCACCAAGCCCCCCGCGCGGAGGGGACCGGCCCCCGCCCGCCGTCCTCGGGCGGGAACCGGCGCTTCGGGATCAGTCGAAGAGCGTCCCGCTGAACTCCTCGGTCACGACCCGGGGGCGGGTGTCGCCCACCCGCGGGGGTGTCCGCCGCCCGGCCCGCCCCTCGGCACGGCGCGAACCCTGGACGGGCACTCGGGCGGCCGTCCCCACGCTGGTCACCGTGTCCACGCGGACCGCACCGAAACCCTGGGCGGTGTACTTTCCCACCCCCGTCAGCTCGACGAGCTCCAGGAGCGCGGCGAAGGCGTCCGCGTGGCGGCGCTCACCGCCGACCAGGTCCAGGCGCAGTCCGCCCTCCCACCCCAGAACGGTGCGGTTGTCGGCGTGGTGGTGCTCGGCCAGGCGCACGTCCTCCCCGGGAAGGGGAAGGCGCCGGACCCGGGCCAGCCCGCCGAACACGAGGTCCAGCCACGGTTCGGCCAGCACGGTGGGGGCGAAGCGGGCGACGGCGCCCACCGCCCCGCTCCCTCCGACGATCCCCCCTCCGGACCGGTGCACCGCGCCGAAGAGGCGCCGGGGGTTGGGCCACACGTGCGGGATGCGCTCGCCCGTGGCGTCGCGCGTGGTCATGACGACGGGAGTCCGGCTGCGGACCGCCGCCGAGCGCACGGAGGACGGCCCGCGTGCGGCGGTGAGCATCCGGGAGTAGGAGACGTCGAAGGTGCGGGTCACCGACAGCGGTTCCAGCAGGTGGTCACCGATGCGCTGCGGCTGGCCGACCAACTCCTCAGGGTCGACCGGGGGCGGGACCGCGTCGTCCAACCAGGTGAGCGTCCAGTGGTGCAGCCGGTCGCCGAGCGGAGCCGGCCACCCGTTCATCGACCAGCGTTTGGCGGCGGTGTGCTCCTCGGGGGGCTGCGGCCACCAGTGGTTGAGCAGTCCGTGGCAGTCCTCGGGCCGGATCGGCCGCGCGGTGTCCGCCAGGTCACGCAGGATCACGGTCCAGCGTCTCGGCACGGGCGCCACCCCTTCTCACGTGGTCGTGACGGCGACGGGTCCGCGCCGTCCTCGGTTCACCGAGGACATCTCTCGGACAGTCGGCGGGGGTGGGGCCCGGTCAGCCCTTCGCCATCTCCACCAGACGGAGCACGGTACGCCAGTTGCGGCCCGTGAGGAAACCGTCGGCGTGCCGGGCGACGATGTCGGGCACCTTGGCGTGGCGGACACCCCGTCGGTGGTCGGTGTAGGCCTCGGTCGCGGTCACGGCCAGGCGTTCCTCGGGCAGGTCCGACAGGTCGAGCGCGCGCAGACCGGCCACGTCCAGGCTGCCGGAGCAGAACAGGACCAGGAACCGGGCGGGGTCGGGGACGTCCAGGGGGTTGGCGGCCACGACGGCGCGCAGCCGGTCGGCCGTGCGCACGACCGTCGGGACGTCCATACCCGTCTCGCGGTGGATCGCGTCACGGATCCGCTCGGCGACGTGTGTGGGGTCCTCGTCCGGCGCGGACAGGACCACGTTGCCGCTCTGGAGGTGGGTGGCGACGTCGGTGTACCCGAGGTCGGCGGCCAGTGCCCGTAGGTCGGCCATGGCGATGCGGCGGTGGGCGCCCAGGTTGATTCCGCGCAGCAGCGCGACGTACCTCGTCATGTACGCCATTCTCACGCGACCGAGACAGTTCGCACAAGTTTTCGATTTTGACCGTGCCGACGCGGTGTGCGCGTACCCTGGTCCCCGTCAACGCACGGACCGCCCCGGGCGCCCCCGCGTCCGACCGCCCTTCGGAGATGCCTTGTCTCGTCTGAGCCACGTCCTCGACCTCGCCCCCGTGGACAGGGAGGTGGTCACGCGGTCGGTCGCCGCCGCGCACGAGGTCGTCCGATCGTGCCGGTTCGACGGTCGGGGATGGCTGCGCACGCCCGACGCTCCCACCCGCGAGCGGCTGGCCCGGCGCGCCGAGGAGCTGGGGCTCGTCGATCGCGAAGGGGGCGAACGGCGGGAGCGGGCCCGGACCGCGCAACACACGGGCGAGGAAATCGACGGCGCCGCGGAACGCGTGACCACCACCGCGCTCCAGCTCCAGTCCGGACGGCACCTGGCGCCCCGCAGCCACTACCTGGTCGCCGAACTCACCCCCGACGGCGTCCCGCTGGAGCCGAGCTACGAGGAGCAGGGGTGGAGCAGCACGGGGCTGACCGTCACCGCGTGGGACGAGGCGGACACCTGCGCCCTGGAGTACGCCATGCCCGACGGCGTCGGCACGGGCGAGCCCCCGGTGACGTCGGGGACGGTGAGCCACGACGCGTCGGGCGTCCTGACCGCGACGATGCGGATCCGGCTGCCCGGACGCTTCCCCCGCTGGCGCACGGCCAGCGGAACGCTCACCGTCGACACCGGCGCCTGGTACGCGGCGCTGGACGGCGCCGCCGCCGAGCCCCCCGTCCGGCTGTCGGCGACCCACGCGCTGGCGAACGTCGAGGCCTGGCTCTCCCCCACCGTCCGCGACGACGGCCGGTGGGAGGTGTCGGCGGTGCTGGACGTCCGGGGCCGGGGCCTGATCGCCCGACCGCTGGTGGCACTGGTGGTCTGGGCGGTGCGCGGGTCCTTCCGCAGGGAGGCCCGGCGCGAGCGGCGGGGCCACACCACCGAGGTCGTGAGCCCGCGTGAGCGACTGGACCGGTTCAGGGGCTCCTGGGACCGCGCCGCGAGCACGGCGGGGCGCCTGCCCGACTACTTGCGCGACGTGGCCCAAGCGATGGCCGAGGCCCCCGGTGACTGACCGCGCGGCCACGTCGGCGGGCGCGGGCGGCACGCGACGACCGCCCACGCCCGCTCAGGAGGAGGTCTCGGTGCCCCACCCGGTGAGCGAACGGACCCGCAGCTCGGTGTAGCGGGAGGTGTCGCGCTCGTCCGAGAGCAGACTGCCGACCACCGCGCACAGGAACCCGACCGGCACGGCGAACAGGGCGGGGTTCTCCATCGGGATGAGCTGGATGTCGATCCACGCGGGCAGCACCGACAGGTTCTCCCCGGTCACCGGGTGCGTCTTGCCCGACATCACCGGGGAGAACAGCATCAGCACCAGCGTGCAGGACAGTCCGCCGTAGATACCCCACTCCACGCCGCGGGTGTTGAACCGCCGCCAGAACAGGGTGAGCACGATGACGGGCAGGTTGGCGGCGGCCGCGATGGCGAACGCCAGCCCCACCAGGAAGGCCACGTTGAGCTCCTGGGCCCGGATGGCCAGCACGATGGCCGTCCCGCCGACCGCGCACGCCGCGAAGCGCGCCACCCCCATCTCCTGCGACTCGCGCGGCCGCCCCCACATGAGGATGTGTCCGAACAGGTCGTGGGCGATGGAGGACGACGAGGCCAGGGTGAGACTGGCGATCACGGCCAGGATCGTGGCCAACGCCACGGCTGAGATCAACGCGAGCAGCACGGCCGCGCCCACCGGCCCGGCGACCAAGCGGCCCAGCTCCTCGGCGAGCATCGGGACCGCGCTGTTGCCCGAGGGGTCCAGACCCAGAATGCGGTCGGAGCCCACCAGCGCGGCGGCGCCGAAGCCCAGCGCGAGGGTCATGAGGTAGAACGCCCCCACCATGACGATGGCCCGGTTGACCGACGTGCGCGCCGCACGCCCGTCCGGCACCGTGTAGAAGCGGATGAGGATGTGCGGCAGCGCGACCGTGCCCAGGACCAAGGCCAGGCCGAGGCTGATGAGGTCGAGCTTGTTGAACATCGTGCGCGCGGGATCGCCGGGCACCTCCACCCCCAGGCGCAGCCCCGGTTCGAGGAAGGCACGGCCGTGTCCGCTGGCCTGGGCCGCCTCCGTCAGCAGCGCGCGGGGGTCGAAGGAGAACTGGGCCAGGACCAGGACGGTGAGCAGTCCGGTGGCGCCCAGCAGCACGACCGCCTTGATGATCTGCAGCCAGGTCGCGGCCTTCATCCCGCCGTACATGACGTAGACGATCATCAGGACGCCCACGAGCACGATCACGCCCGAACGCGCCTGACCCGCGCTCAGCCCGAGGAAGGTGCCTCCCTCGTGCAGGCCGAGCAGGACCGCCACCAGCGCCCCCGCCCCGACCATCTGCGCGACCAGGTAGAACACGCACACGGTGACGGTGGAGACGGTGCAGGCGAGCCGTACCCGCATCCGGCGCATGCGGAAGGCGGGCAGGTCGGCCATGGTGAAGCGGCCGGTGTTACGCATCAGCTGCGCCATGGGCAGCACGAGCAGCCAGGCCACCAGGAAGCCGATGGAGTACAGGAAACCGTCGTAGCCCTGGAGGGCGATCATCCCGGCGATACCGAGGAACGAGGCGGCCGAGAGGTAGTCACCGGTCAACGCCAGACCGTTCTGGGTGCTGGAAAAACCGCGCCCCCCGGCGTAGTAGTCGACCGCCCCGCGCGTGGTCCGGCGGGCCCGAACGGTGACGGCCAACGTGACGAGGACGAACACGGCGCACAGGGCGAGCGTCCAGCCGTGCGCGGCGCCGAACCGGCCGCCGAGGACACCGGCGAGGTCGAACGACCCGACGGCGTGGTCGAGGGTCGCGCGGGCGATGCCGTCCCCCGCGGCGGCACCGCCCGCGGCCCCGGGCGTGAGATCGGACAAGGTGATCATCAGCGGATCACCCGACCGGACATGCACTCCTCCTCGCGCGCCCGGTCACGGATCCGCTCGGCGAGCGGATCGATCGCGCGCGCCGAGAAACGACCGAAGGCCCAGGCGAGCGCGAACGCCAGCAGGAACTGGCCGATTCCCATCAGCAGGGCGACGTTGATCGGTTCGATGACCGTCATGCTCATGAATTCCCGGGCATAGGCCGAGAGCAGGAGATAAGCCAGGTAACTGATGAGGAATCCGGATACCAGGACAGCGGACTGGAGCGCGAACCTCCTTCGCAGCTTCACGAAACTCGGGTCCACCGACATACGCTCGCACGCGCGCACCACGTCAGCCCTCTCACGCCGTCGCGCCGCCGCCGACCTGGGACCCCGTGGGCGAAAGGGCTCCCTCCGCCCGTCGACACGCCTTCCGTACGCGCCCTCCATATACTCGACCACGGTCCTCCCCCTGCGTTTCTCCTACGGATTCCGCTCCCCCACGGCATCCGCCGATGACCGGTGCGCGCCACGCGGGCCCGCGTCCGGTTCCTTCGCGGCCACCGCGTACGCGCGGACGTGCTTCGCGAAGTGGGAAATACGATAGCCAGGAGAATGGGGCCGTGTTCGCCAAACTCACAAATCGGTTGACGCGACTGACGCACACCGATCACGCGAACCGGACGAAGAAGTGCGAAATCCAACAAGCGGCGCCAAACCACGACCGGGCGTCCGCGCACCGCCCTCCCGGCGCCGACACCCGCCGCCCTTCCAGCGCGGACGCGTCGTGTGCGGGCGCGGGCAGCACCCGGTCTTCGCTAGGCTTCGGGGCGACCCCGAACCCATCACGGAATCCGACATACCTCGGTTTTCCGTGTTCGTACACGTGTATGATTACGGGGTCCGCACTATTCACGCGATACCGAAGGGAAATCCCCGCCGTGGTCACCGAGGTCTTCACGCGCAAGTACTGCGATCCCCACGCCGTCCGCGAGGAGAAGGTCGAGGCGACTGAGGTCATCCAGTTCGCCTGGGAAGGCGCCGTCCGCGAGGTCGACGCCTGCGACGAGTGCGCCAAGGAGCACGAGTCCCGTTACGAGCCCCTCGTCGACTACTCGCGCCCGGTGAAGAAGCGCCGTGCCCCCAAGAAGGCACCTGCCCCGGCCCCCGCCGACAACGGTGACGCCGCCGCGGACAGCGGATCTGAGCAGGACTAAGGCCCTCCCGTCGCCCGCCACCGCCCGAGGGACCGCTTCGCGGCGGGGCGGGCGAAGCGGGGATCGGAGACACCCCCAGTGGTCACCGACCCCCGCGTTGTGTCACGGGTCAGCCCTGGCCCATCAACCGCGCCACCTGACCACCGCGACGCGCATCGCCGCCCACGCCCGCCTGCACCGCCTCGGCGACCGGCAGGCGGGNACCCTCAACCGACGCCTGCGGCGCAACACCCACCTCCCGTCGCCCGCCACCGCCCGAGGGACCGCTTCGCGGCGGGGCGGGCGAAGCGGGGATCGGAGACACCCCCAGTGGTCACCGACCCCCGCGTTGTGTCACGGGTCAGCCCTGGCCCATCAACCGCGCCACCTGACCACCGCGACGCGCATCGCCGCCCACGCCCGCCTGCACCGCCTCGGCGACCGGCAGGCGGGCGTGCACGTAGGTACCACCCTGGGCCTGGACCGACGCGCCCATCCGGCGCATGATCCGCAGCATGCCCGTGTTGGCCAGACTCGTCTCCGCCCGCACCTCGGCCAGCCCCCAGTCGGCGGCCACGACCGTCAGCGCCCGCGCCACGGCCGTACCGACACCGCGGCCCTGCCACGCGTCCTCGACCAGGAAGGCGATCTCGCCCACGCCTGGATCCAGTGTGTACATCAGATGCCCCAACGCCACGGGCGCCTCCTCCCCACGCGGCCGCACGGCCAGGGTCAGCCCGCGCTCGGGATCGCAGAACACCCGCAGCATGTGCGGGCTCAGCTCACTCATCCCCGTGAAGTACCGGTTGCGTACCGTCTCCTCCGAGCAGCGACGGTGCAGATCGCTCAAGGCGGGCGCGTCACTGTCACGCACCTGTCTCAGGGACAGCACCGCTCCCTCCCCGGTACGCACGACCCGGTCGGTGGGGACCGGCCCCGTCGAGGGCATCACCGAACGCACCAGGGCGTCCGCCCTGCTGGACTCGGTCCAGGTGAACGGGTGCGAGGCACGGCGCACCAGCACCCCGCGCAGCGGACCGACGGGGACCAGCATGGCCCCTCCCTCGTCCGCGTCGCCGGCCTCCTCGATCCGGGTGAGGTTGGTCCAACACGCGTCGTCGGCCAGCAGGAGCTCCGCCAACGCCTCCGGCAGCCGGTTGGGGTGCGCGCGCAACCGCGCGGTCAGCAGCAGCGCCCGGGTGACGTCGTCCCCGACCTCGCGCCTGTGGGCGGGGACGGCCGTCACCGTGCCGGAGGGACTCAGCCGAGCGACCTCGCGGACGGCCCGGGCGTGGTTTCCGGGCACGTCCACGACGAACTCGTCGACCACGCCCGCCACATCGGTGTGCAGGGACAGGTCGACGATGTTGCCCCCGTGCCGTGCGAGAGCCCCGACGACCGCGGCGAGCCCTCCGGGCCGGTCCTCGACCGCCGTCCTAATCCGCCACAGGCCCACAGTGTCCCCCTCGGATGAAGGTGCTCCCGTCGCCGCGGTACGGCGCTGGACCGCGACGACGGGACGCGCACCGACGTGGTTCCACGGTCGGGGACCCACGTTTCGCGGACGTTAGGCGTCCGTTGAGTTCCGGCGGAGGTTTGCTGGACGCGCGTGATACGGCGTAACCGGGCGGGCCCGGGGCCGACTCGGGCCCGGTCAGGGACGTCCCGAGACGAGCTCACCGTCCTTCCACACCGCCGCCACCAGCGGAACTCCCGGCCGGTAGGCCAGGTACAGGTGGTTGGGCGCCTCCAGGAGCGTGAGGTCCGCGCGTGCGCCCGGCGCCAGGTGGCCCACATCCGTACGGCGCAGCGCACGGGCGCCACCCGCCGTCGCCGCCCATACCGCCTCATCCGGTGTCATGCCCATGTCGCGGACGGCGACGGCCACGCAGAAGGCGAGGCTGGAGGTGAAGCACGATCCGGGGTTGCAGTCACTGGCCAGGGCGACCAGCGCACCGGCGTCGATGAGCGCCCGCGCGTCCGGGTAGGGCTGACGGGTCGAGAAGTCCACCCCCGGCAGCAGCGTCGCCACGGTCGGGTCGGGCCGCCCGGCCGCCTGCGCGAGGGCGTCGACGTCCTCCGCGGTGAGGTGGGTGCAGTGGTCGACGGAGGCGGCGCGCGTCTCCACCGCCAGCCGCACCCCCGGCCCCTCACCGAGCTGGTTGCCGTGCACCCGGGGCAGCAGACCGCGGGCGACGCCAGCGGCGAGCACCCGCCGTGAGGCCTCCTCGTCGAAGGCTCCGCGCTCGCAGAACACGTCCACCCACCGCGCGTGCGGCGCACACGCCTCCAGCATCGGCCCGGTCACGAGGTCGACGTAGCCCTGCGGGTCGTCGGCGTACTCCGGCGCGACCACGTGGGCGCCGAGGAAGGTGACCTCGTCCGTGACCCGCCCGGCCACCGCCAGGCTGCGCTCCTCGTCCGCGACCGTGAGCCCGTACCCGGACTTGACCTCCAGGGTGGTGGTGCCCTGCGCGCGGGCCTCACGCACCAGGCGGCGGGCCCCCGCCAGGAGTTCGGCGTCGCTGGCGTCCCGGGTGGCGGCGACGGTCGTGCGGATACCGCCCGCCGAGTAGGGCCGGCCGCTCATCCGGGCGGCGAACTCACGGCTGCGGTCGCCCGCGAACACGATGTGAGAATGGCTGTCGACGAAGCCGGGCAGGACACAGCGCCCGGCGGCCTCGACCCGGACGTCGGCGTCCGGGGCCTGGGCACGCGGCCCGGCCCAGGCCACACGCCCGTCCTCGATCACCAGCGCGGCGTCGGCGATCTCACCCACCGACCCGCGTCCCAGACCGGGGTCGTTGGTGACCAGTGTGGCGATGTCGTCGACGAGGACCGCGCGGGGCGTGTCGGTCATGAGTGCAACTCCTTGATCACCGTGTCGAGATCGTGTGCGGTGTCGGGCAGGCGCGTGTGGACGCCGCCGCGGACGGTCCACCGACCGTCGGCCATCACATGGCGCACGTCGGCGGCGGTCGCGGCGAAGACCACCGCGTCCGTGGCGCGGGCGGGGTCGGCCCCGGCGAGCCGGACCCCCTCCAAGGGGACGTTGACCAGGTCCGCCCTGGCCCCGGCGCGCAGCTCCCCCGCGTCGGCGCCCCCGTCCTCGGCGGCCCAGCCCAGCGAGCGGTGACCGTGCGCGGTGGCCGCGCGCAGCAGCGCGCCGCTGCCCAGGGTGCCGCGCCGGTGCGTGCGCAACCGCTCGTGGAGTTCGACCCCGCGCGCCTCGGCGAACAGGTCCGACTGCGCGTGCTGGTCGGTGCCCAGACTCAGCGGCGCCGGCACGAGGTCGCCCGTGCGGGGCAGGCCGTCGGCCAGGTCCCGTTCGGTCGTCGGGCACAGGCACACGGTCGCCCCGAAGTCGCGGACCGCGGCCACGTCCCCGTCCGTCAGGTGGGTGGCGTGCACCAGGGTGGTGCGTTCGGTCAGGGCGCCGGCGTCGGCGAGCACCCGGGTGGGTGTGCGATCGTAGGCGGCCAGGCAGGCGGCGTTCTCCGCGGGTTGCTCGGACACGTGGACATGCAGGGGAGCCCGGCGCTCGTCGGCGAACGCGGCCACCCCGGGCAGGTCCTCGGCCGGGACCGCCCGCACCGAGTGGGCCGCCGCGCCGACCCGGACGTGGCCGCCCTCCGGGGCGAAGGCGGCCACGCGCTCAGCCCACCCGGCCACGTCCGCGTCGCCGAACCTCAGCTGCGGACCGGTGAGCCGCAGGTGCGAGCCGTGTTCGTTCAGCCCCCCGGACAGATAGCACACGTCGAGCAGGGTGAGGCGCACCCCGGCCTGCGCCGCCGCCTCGACCAGGGCATGTCCCATCGCGTTGGGGTCGGCGTAGCGCGCACCGCCCGGGGCGTGGTGCAGGTAGTGGAACTCGCCCACGCACGTGACACCGGCCAGCGCCATCTCCGCGTAGGCCGCCCGGGCCAGGCGCAGGTAGGCGTCCGGATCCAGGCGCTCGGCGACCCGGTACATGACCTCCCGCCAGGTCCAGAAGGAACCGCCGCCCGCGTGCGTACGGCCGCGCAGGGCCCGGTGGAAGGCGTGCGAGTGGGCGTTGGCCAGACCAGGCAGGGTCAGGCCGGTCAGGACCTCGGCGTCCCCGGCCGGGTCGGCGTCCGCTGACACCGAGGTGAACCGCCCGCCGGCCACCTCCAGCAGCACGCCGCTGACGGGGGCGTCGCCGCCCAGCCAGGCCCACTCGCACCAGTACCGCCGCACGTCGGTCTCACGTCCGGTCACGACGCGGCCTCCCCCACCGGTCGGGCGAGCAGGTCCTGGAGCACATCGGCCAGGGCGAGCACCCCGGCATGGCAGTCGTCGGGACGGGCCCACTCCTGCGGCGAGTGCGACACCCCCGTGGGGTTGCGCACGTACAGCATGGCGGTGGGCACGTGGGCGGCGAGCACACCGGCGTCGTGCCCGGCGCCGGTGGGAAGAATCGGCACGCCAGTGGCCGTTGAGGGTGGAAACCCGCCACCCCGCGAAGCGCCTTCGGGCGATGGTGGACGACCGGTGGGAAGCACGGGCCCCCGGGCATCGGGGGCCCGGGTGCCGACGACGGCGGCCAGGCGGTCGCGCAGTCCGTGCGTGAACGACACCAGCGGGGTGAGCGACTCAGCCGTCATCGCGACCCCGACACCGTGCTCGCGCGCGGCGGCCTCGGCCCGGGCGCGCACGCCCTCGACCACGGCCATGAGCGTGTCCTCGGAGTCGGCTCGGGCGTCCAACCAGGCGTTGACCAGGGACGGAATAGCGTTGGTGCCGTTCGGGACGATCACCGACCTGGCCACCGTGGCACGGGCGTCATGCTCCTCGGCCAGCGCGCGGGCGGCCAGGACGGTGTGCGCGAAGGGGAGCATGGGATCGTTGCGGTCGGCCAGGCGCGTGGTCCCCGCGTGGTCCGCGCGGCCGGTGAAATCCATCCGCCACCGGCCGTGCGGCCAGATCGCGCTGGCCACGCCCACCGGGTGGACGGTGTCCTCCAGGGCGCGTCCCTGCTCCACGTGCAGCTCGACGAACACGTCCAGCAGCGCGAGGGTGTCCGGGTCCGGGCCCATCAGGTCCGGGTCGTGCCCGGCCCCCTCCATCGCCTCCGCCCAGGTGACACCGTCGGCGTCGGTCAGCCCCCGCGCCCGTTCGGGGGAGATCTCCCCCGCGGTCAGGCGGCTGCCCAGACAGGGCACCCCGAAGCGGCCGCCCTCCTCCTCCACGAACACCGCGAGCACGAGCGGACGGGCGGGCCGCACACCGCGGGCGCGCAGCTCGTCGACGGCGGCCAGGGCGCTGGCCACGCCGAGCGGCCCGTCGAAGGCCCCGCCGTCCGGCACCGAGTCCAGGTGGGATCCGGTGGCCACGGCTCCGGGGCCGGGCGCGCCCCACCAGGCCCACAGGTTGCCGTTGCGGTCGGTGCGCACGTCGAGTCCGCGCGCGGCCGCCTCCCCGGTGAACCAGGCGCGGGCGTCGGTGTCGGCGCCCGCCCAGGTGTACCGGTGGTAGCCGCCGCTGTCGGCATCGCGCCCGACCGGGGCCAGGTCGGCCCACATACGGTCGAACGACACGGCTACTCCCCCTCCGCCATGGGGACGCGGATGCCGTGCTCGGCGGCCACGCGGGCCGCGTCCTCGTACCCTGCGTCCACGTGCCGGATCACACCCATGGCGGGGTCGTTGGTCAACACGCGGTCGAGCTTGGCGGCGGCCAGCTCGGTCCCGTCGGCGACGCTGACCTGCCCCGCGTGCAGGGAGCGGCCCATACCCACGCCCCCGCCGTGGTGGATGGACACCCACGACGCTCCGGAGGAGGTGTTGACCAGGGCGTTGAGCAGCGGCCAGTCAGCGATGGCGTCGGAGCCGTCCTTCATCCCCTCGGTCTCTCGGTAGGGGGAGGCCACCGAACCGGTGTCCAGGTGGTCGCGGCCGATCGCCAGCGGCGCCGAGATCTCACCGGAAGCGACGAGCTCGTTGAAGCGCGCTCCGGCGGCGGCCCGCTCGCCCTGGCCCAGCCAGCAGATCCGCGCGGGCAGACCCTGGAAGGCCACGCGCTCCCCGGCCATGCGGATCCACCGGGCCAGATGGTCGTTGTCGGGGAACAGGTCGAGGATCGCCTGGTCGGTGCGGGCGATGTCGGCGGGGTCACCGGACAGGGCCGCCCACCGGAACGGGCCCTTGCCCTCGCAAAAGAGCGGACGGATGTAGGCGGGGACGAACCCGGGAAAGTCGAAGGCGCGGGTGAACCCGCCCTCGCGGGCCTCGTCGCGGATGGAGTTGCCGTAGTCGAACACCTCGGCGCCCGCGTCCTTGAAACCGACCATGGCCTCCACGTGCGCGGCCATCGACTCGCGGGCTCGGACGGTGAACTCCTCGGGCTTGGCGGCGGCCAGGTCGCGCCAGTCCTCGAAGGCCACGCCGACCGGCAGGTAGGCCAGCGGGTCGTGCGCGGAGGTCTGGTCGGTGACCACGTCGATCGGGGCGCCGCGCCCCAGGAGCTCGGGCAGGACCTCGGCGGCGTTGCCGAGCACGCCGATCGACAGGGCGCGGCGCTCGTCGCGGGCCCGCGTGGCCAGTTCGAGGGCGTGGTCCAGGCTGTCGGCGCGCACGTCCAGGTAGCGGTGCTCGATCCGGCGGTCGATGCGGCTGGAGTCGCACTCGACCACGATCGCCACGCCGCCGTTCATGGTCACGGCCAGCGGCTGGGCTC
>NZ_ANBC01000287.1:0-3572 GCF_000341125.1 Nocardiopsis lucentensis DSM 44048
AGGGAACCTCCACTGTGCTCGCCTGAACCGCTCAGCTTGGCGGCGACCGCGGCGAAGGTCTCGTAGGTGCCCTGGAGGATGCCCTGGGTGCCGATGTAGATCCACGAACCGGCGGTCATCTGCCCGTACATGGTCAGGCCCTGGGCCTCCAGGCGGCGAAACTCCGGCCAGTTCGCCCAGTCGCCGACCAGGTTGCTGTTGGCGATGAGGACGCGGGGCGCCCACTCATGGGTGCGCATGATGCCGACGGGGCGGCCGGACTGCACGAGCAGGGTCTCGTCACCCTCCAGGTCGCGCAGGGAGGCGGTGATCCGGTCGAAGCTGCGCCAGTCGCGCGCGGCCTTGCCGGTGCCGCCGTAGACCACCAGATCCTCGGGGTGCTCGGCCACCTGGGGGTCGAGGTTGTTGTGGAACATGCGCAGGGCGGCCTCCTGTTGCCAGCCCTTGGCGGACAGGACGGTGCCGCGTGCGGCGCGGACGGTACGCGGGGTGCTCATGAGGGCTCCTCGGGATCTCAGGCGAGCGCGGTGACGGATTCGGCGGCCGCGACGACGGTGCCGTCGGCGACCAGAGCGGCGACGGCGGCGATCTCGGGCGCCAGGTGGCGGTCGGGGCCGGGCCCGGACACGTGCTCGCGGACAACGCGCAGGACGGCGCCGGTGGCGGGTCCGGGCTCCAGCGGCGAGCGCAGGTCCAGTGCGCGGGCGGCGGTGAGTAGCTCGACGGCGAGCACACTGGTCAGACCGTCCACGGCGCGGCGGAGCTTGCGCGCGGCCGACCACCCCATGGACACGTGGTCCTCCTGCATCGCGGAGCTGGGGATGGAGTCGACGCTGGCGGGCGCGGCCAGGCGCTTGAGTTCGGAGACGATGGCGGCCTGGGTGTACTGGGCGATCATGTGCCCGGAGTCGACGCCGGGGTCGTCGGCGAGGAAGGCGGGCAACCCGTGGGAGCGGGCGACGTCGAGCATGCGGTCGGTGCGCCGCTCGGCGATGGAGGCGGTGTCGGCGACCGCGATGGCCAGGAAGTCGAGCACGTAGGCCACGGGCGCGCCGTGGAAGTTGCCGTTGGACTCCACGCGGCCGTCGTCGAGGACGACCGGGTTGTCGATGACGCTGTCGAGCTCGCGTCCGGCGACCAGGAGCGCGTGGTCGAGGGTGTCGCGGGCGGCACCGGCCACCTGGGGGGCGCAGCGCAGGGAGTAGGCGTCCTGGACCCGGTTGCACTCGGGGCCGCGGTGGGAGGCGACGATCGGCGAGTCGGCGAGCATGGCGCGGATGTTGGCGGCCGAGGCGGCCTGGCCGGGGTGGGGACGCAGGCGCTGGAGCTCCTCGGTGAACACGCGGTCGGTACCCAGCAGCGCCTCGACGCTCATCGCCGCCGTGATGTCGGCGACCTTGAGCAACCGAGCGAGGTCCTGGCAGGCCAGGACGAGCATGCCGAGCATGCCGTCGGTGCCGTTGATCAGGGCCAGGCCCTCCTTGGCGCCGAGCTCCACGGGGCGCAGGCCGGCCTCGTTCAGGGCGGCGTGGGCGGACGTGCGCTCACCGGAGGCGTCACGGACCTCGCCCTCCCCCATGAGGGCGAGCGCCACGTGGGACAGCGGCGCCAGATCGCCCGAGCAGCCCAGGCTGCCGTACTCGTGGACGACGGGGGTGATCCCGGCGTTGAGCATCGCGGCCAGGGTCTCCACCGTGGCGACCTCCACCCCGGTGTTGCCCGAGGCCAGGGTGCGCAACCGCAGCAGCATGAGCGCCCGGACGACCTCACGCTCGACCTCGGGGCCGGTCCCGGCGGCGTGGGATCGGATGAGGGAGCGCTGAAGGCGGGCGCGCAGGTCGGGAGCGATGTGACGGGTGGCCAGGGCGCCGAACCCCGTACTGACCCCGTAGGCGGGGACCTCGCCGCGGGCGAGCGACTCGACCCGCTCCCTGCCGTGTCGGACGGCCTTGCGGGTGTCCTCGGGGATGGTGACGCGGGCGCCCTCGCGCGCGACGGCCAGGACCTGGGCCGGGGTGAGCGGGGCTCCGCCGACGGTGACGGTGGGAACTGCTGTGGTCATGCCCCCATTGCACCGCTGGTGGGCCTCCTGATGAAGGGGTGACCCACGGGTTGTGTCTGGTATTTCAGACGACCCGACGGGGAACCCGCTCGCCCCACCCTCTCCCTACCGGATCACGCGCACCTCGCACCGCAGCCCCGGCGCGGCGGCGAGGCGAGCGTCTCCCGTCACCAGGGCGCAGTCCAGTGCCTCGGCCACCGCGACGTAGGCGGCGTCATAGGGCGTCAGGTTGGACCGCAGCGCCCAGATCCTGTCGGCCACACCCCCAACCGAATCCACATGCGCGATCGCCTGTAGGCCGTAGAGCTTGCGCGCGGCCTCCGCCTCACCGATGGACACCTTCTTGCCGAGCACGAGCCCGCGCAGCGCGCTGAGGAACTCGACGGGCTGATGGCCGGGGGCGTACCACTCACTGTCGGCGCCCAGCACACGACGCGCCGCACTGTTGGACCGCCCCGGCGCCCCCAGATAGAGGTCGATCAGGACAGACGTGTCAACGACGATCACGCGGCACCGCTCTTCCCTTCACCGTCCGGCGACTCGTCACCACGAGCGGCCCGAACGGCCGCGACGATCTCGTCCATGGTCAGGTTGGCCCCCGGCAGAGGCGTCTGTTCGACGACCTCCCGGTTGCGGGCGAAGCGTGCTTCGCGCTCCAACACGGCGAGCACGTACGCCTGGAGCGACTGCCCCGACCGCTTGGCCTCCGCGACCAGGATCTCTCTGACCTCATCCGGAACGTCTTTGACCTGAATAGCTCCCATGGCGCCACTGTAGCTTAATTAGAGTCAATATTGGCTCTAATTAGATCCCATTTAAGCGCCAGAACAGCGCCTCGATGCGCATTCTCCTCCTCGCCCGTGACACCGTGGAACAATCGGGACATGAGTCTCGTACCGGCGGCCACCCGTGCTCTACGGCTGCTGCGCTACCTCGCCTCGCGGCCCGGCCCCGTGTCGGCCTCGACCGCCGCCGCCGAGCTCGACCTGCCCCGCTCCAGCGTCTACCAACTGCTGGAGGCCATGGCCGAGGAAGGGTTCGTCACCCACCTGCCCGAGGAGCGCCGCTGGGGGCTGGGCGTGGCCGCGTTCGAGATCGGCTCGGCCTACCTGCGCCACGACGGACTCGAACGGCTGACCCGACCGCTGCTGCACCAGCTGACCGAGGCCACCGGAGCCACCACCCACCTGGGCATCCTGCACGGCGCCGACACCCTGTACCTGCTCAAGGAACAGCCCCCGCACGCGCCCACACTCATCACCGGTGTCGGCGTGCGCCTGCCCGCGCACCTGACCGCCTCGGGCCGGGCCATGCTCGCCCTGCTCCCCCGCGCCCAGGTGCGTGCCCTGTACCCCGACGCGGCGGCCTTCACCGATCGCACGGGACGCGGCCCCGCCACCCCGTCCGAACTGCGCCGCGTCCTGGCGGAGGAGTTCAGGCAGGGGTGGTCCATGGAGGACGGACAAGTCACCGAGGGTTTCGTGTCCGTGGCGGCGGCCGCCACCGACCA